>NZ_JAKEDU010000007.1 GCF_021462405.1 Thermus tengchongensis
TACAGTCCGCAGTACAACCCGGTGGAGACGGTGTGGCGGCGAGTGAAGGGGTGGTTGCTGCCGCGGCGGTACTACGGGAGCGTGGAGGAGCTGAGGCGAGGGGTGGAGGAGGCGTTGAGGAAACTGCAGGAGCGCCTGGAGAGGGAAGTGGGGCAAAGTCTATGCATGGCTACTTAGGAGAGGAGGCCTGCCAGCCACCACACCAGGGGGGCAAGGAGAAGGGCGGGCAAAAAGGAGCCCACCCGCACCCGGGTGAGCCCCAGGAGGTTGATGCCCACGCCCAGCACCATGAGCCCCCCCACCCCCGTGACCAAGAGCACCCGGGGGTCGGCGGCGGGGTCGGGCAGGGCCTGGCTCAAGGTGCCGGCCAAGAGGGCCACGCCCCCTTGGTAAAGCAGGATGACCAGAACGCTAAAGCCCACCCCCACCCCAAAGGAGCTGGTGAGGGCGATGGCGGATAGGCCGTCCAAGGTGGCCTTGAGGAGGAGAAGGCTGGGGTCGCCCGTGAGGCCATTTTGGATGGACCCCAAAAGGGTCATGGGGCCCACGCAGAAGAGGAGGCTGGCCGCCACGAAGCCCTCGGTGAAGCTTCCCCCGCCCCTTACGGCCCGCTTGATCTTCTCTCCGATGCCCTCGAGGGTTTCCTCAATCCGCCACCACTCCCCAAGAAGCCCTCCCAGTACCAGAGCGATGAGCCCCAGGACCACCCCGTCTATGGCTCCGCCCTTGGCTTTCCCCAGGGCGTCGGCCATGGAGAACCCGATAAAAAGGGTGGTGAGTCCCACCCCCTGGACCATGATGCGGGCCATGCGTTCGGGGAGCCGGCCCTGAAGCAGCAGACCAAGCCCTGTGCCCAGGGTCACGGTGGCGGCGTTGGCCAGGGTTCCCGAGAGCTTGTCCAGAAGGCTGAGCTCCATGGGGGCTATTCTACGGGAGTGGAGCCCATCCTCACCCAGGACGGAACCCCCACCCTTTTCCATCCGGTCTACGGGGAGGCCTACCATCCCCGGCAAGGAGCCTTGCTCCAGGCCAGGCGGCTTTACCTGGAGAAGACCCTCACCCATCTCCATCCCGCTCCTAGGGTCCTCGAGGTGGGCCTAGGGCTTTTGGTGAACTTCCGGGTAACCTTGGAGAGCGCCCTCAGGCGGGGCGTGCGCCTAAGGTACCTGGCGGTGGAGCGGGAGCCCCTGCCCCCGGAGCTTTTGGCCCAGGTGCGCCTGCCCCTGAGCCGTGCGGAGGAGGTGTTTGAGGAACTGCTAAGGGGCTGGCCAGGGGAGCGTTTTTCTGGCCCTTGGGGCGAGCTGAGGGTGGTCTTCGGGGACGTGCGTGATGCCCCCTTGCCCCGGGGCTGGGCCACGGCGGTGTACCTGGACCCCTTCAGCCCGAGGGTGAACCCCGAGCCCTGGAGCCTCCCTGTTCTCCAGAGGCTCCGCGGGGCCTTGCGGCTTGGGGGCCGGCTCGCCACCTACTCCGCCCAAGGGGCCTTCCGCCTTGCCCTCAAGGAGGCGGGGTTTGCCCTTCACCGGGTGCCCGGGGTGGGGAAGCGGGAGTGGACGGTGGGAATCGCTCTAGGAACTCCTCCCGGGTTAGGTACATGAGGCTGGCCAAGGCTCTGCGCCTAAGCTGAGGCAGGTCGCCCCGGTAAAGCCACAACTGCCATGTAGTGGTGATGCCGGCTATCCACGTGAGGTAGCGGGGAAGGGGATAGGGATAGGGCTTAAATCCCAAGACCCGCATGGCCTCGGCTTGGTAGCTAAAGCCGTAGATGATTTCAGGTGCTTCCCCTGGGTTCTTGCTTATCCTTTCGGAAAGTTCGCGGAAGTTTCTCCGGGTGTACCGCAGAACCTCAAAGGGGCTAAGCTCTATGACCCGCTCTGAATCTATGTGCAGTTCCCAGGAGATCACCCCTTTGAAGGGGGCAAAGGGAAATGACTTGCGTTCGTACTTCAGATAATCAAAGGGTCCGTATGCTACCCGCTGTAGCCGGTGGGCTCGGTCGTAGCGCTCGTTGAACCCCTGCAACCCCCGGATTAGGGCTTGCCTGGGACCGAGGGGCGTGGGCTGAAGCTCGTCTAGGGTGACTGGCTGGTACCCCAGCTCATGTAGCTTTCCGAGGACTCGTTCCAGGAGCTCGAGGGTGCGCTGGGGTCCGTCGTGGAGAAGGACGATGGACCCGGGGCGCAGGTAGTAGAGGAGCCTTTCCGCCAAGGCCTCGGGGGGAAGATCCAGCCAGTCCTTGCTTTCCAAATCCCATAGGGCGATGCGCTTGCCCAGGAGGCGGGCGAAGAGGCGGGTGAAGGGGGTGTGGAGGCCGTGGGGGGGGCGGTAGTAGCGCCCTGGGTTCCGGCGCATGTGCTCCCATTCCAGCCAAGGCAGGAGGAGCTTCCAGGCTTGGTGCCACTCCCCGTGGTCCTCCACCTGGTGGCCCTCGCGCCTCAGGGCCTCCACCAAGTCCGGCCGGGCTCTGGCCTTCTCCCCTGTGAGGAAGAAGGTGGCCTTCACCCCATGGCGCCTGAGAAGTTCCAGGAGGGCCTCGGTGCGTTCTGAAGGGCCGTCGTCAAAGGTGAGGGCCACCTTGGGGGTGCGCCTCGAGGCGTGGGCGTAGGCCCCAAGGCCCAAAAAGCGGAAGAGAAGGTCCGAGACCCCGTAGAGCAGGAAAATCAGGCCCAGGATTATTTCCATCGCTTCCTCCAGAAAAGGAAAGCGTAAATGAGGCTAAGGGAGAGGAAGATGATGCTACCCGCCAGAAAGGGTGCCTTGATGCCGAAGGTTTGCCACAAAAAACCTCCTACCGCAGGTCCTAAAGTTATCCCCAGCCCTTCCACGGTCATTAGGCCTCCCAATATGACTGCACGGTTTACATGAGGTAGGTTCTTTGCCAAAAAACCATTCCATCCAGATAGGGAAAAGCTGAAGCCTAGGCCCCCAAAGGCTGCTAATAGGATGAGTTCCCCTAAGCTGGGGTTAAAGGCTAGGCGGGCCATTAATAGGGCCGAAAGGAAAAATCCGCCTACCAGAGCAACATGGTAGCCCGTTTTGTCAACGTGGCGACCAGTAAAGGGCAAAAGGCCAAAGGCTAAGCTTCCTCCCAAAAGGAGGAGCCCTCCAAAGGCGATGGGCTCGAGGCCGAGCTCCTCCTTGGCGAACCGCAAGATGAAGAGGGAAACCAACGCGGGGGCGAAGGTCTGGCCGAAAGCAGCAGGTAGAAAGAGGAAAAGGCGCTTGAGGGGATAGGTTTCCCTTGTTCTTTTGGGCATGGGGATGTGGAAAGAGAAAAGACTTACAGCTAGGAGAAAGATTATCACCTGGGCTGTGATGAGCAAGGTCAGAGCAACCTCAGGTTCTCTTTGGGCCACCTGGCCGATGCCCACTAAACCAACACCTGTCCATGGGACCAACAGGACGGAAGTATAGGACAAAGCTCTGGCCTCCCGCCCAGGTATGGCGATGCGGCTGGCCAGGGTCATGAGTCCAGGGTAGAGGGTGGACATGGTGAGGCCCCAGAGGATGGCAAGGCCCCAAAGCAGCCAGCCCACGTTGGCCTTGGGGGTGAGAAGAAGCGTTACTAGACCTGTGAAGGCCGCTATGGTGATGGTACGACCAAAGCCCAACTTTTCGGCCATTAGTCCCCCGAAAGTCTTGGAGAAGTTTTCGGCAAGTTGGTGGAAGGTGAAAGCCAGGGTGAAAACGGCGGGGGCAAGTCCCAAGTGTTCAGGGGCGTAAAAAGGCAGTAGACCAGCGAAAAAGCCGGTGCGTACACCCTCCATGAGACCTACCGCAAGTAGGAGGCGAAGGAAGACAAAGAGCCCTTCTTTGGCCCACGGCAGATAGCGAAACACGCTAAAGTATACCCGTGCGCATCAGCGTGGTGATCCCCGCCCACAACGAGGAGGCCTACTTGCCCCAGTGCCTCGAGGCGGTGCTGGCCCAAAGCCTGCCCCCCTTTGAGGTGATCGTGGTGGACAACGCTTCCACCGACCGCACCCGGGAGGTGGCGGAGGCCTTTGGCGTGCGGGTGGTGTACTGCGCCAAGAAGGGCGTGGCCCACGCCCGTCAGGCGGGGCTTTTGGCCGCCCGGGGGGAGTGGGTGGCCATGACCGACGCCGACTCCCTGCCTACCCCCACCTGGCTCCAGGCCCTGGCGGAGCGCGCCCCCGGGGCGGTGGCCCTCTACGGCCCCTTGCGCTTTTACGGGGTTTCGGCTTGGGAAGCCGCCCTTTCCGAATGGGGCTACCGGGCCTTCTTGCGCCTCATGGCCCTTTTGGAGCGGCCCAACCTGGCGGGGGCCAACATGATGGTCCTGAAGGAGGCGGCCTTGAAGGCGGGCGGGTTTCCCGAGGTGGAGGCCCGGGAGGACGTCCTCCTGGGCTGGAAGCTCAGGCACCTAGGCCCGGTGCGCTACGTACCCCAAGCCCTGGTCCTCACCTCGGCCCGCAGGCTGAAAGGCGGCTGGGGCCGCTTCCTCCTCCGGCAGGCTAGAAACTTCCTGGGCGATCCTCGAGGGTACTTCGGGGAAGGCGGGGAAAGGGAAAGATAAGCCTTTTGGGCTCCACCCGCAGGATCTCGCCCGCTTCGTCGTAGACCGCCACGATTCTTTCCGCGATGCGCTCCGCCGAGCGCTCCAAGGCCCAGGCACGGGCTTGGAGGCTGAAGCGCCGCCGCTTTTCCTCGTCCATAAGGAGCTCCAAAGCCCTTTCCGCCAGGGCCTGGAAGTCCCCTGGGGGCACCAGGTATCCCGTCTTCCCCTCCTCCACTCCCTCCAGCACCCCCTCCGCCCCCACGGCCACCACCGGCACCCCCATGGCCTGGGCTTCCCAGACCACGAGGCCCTGGGTTTCCGTCTCGCTGGCGAAGAGGAAGAGCTCGGCCATACGGTAGTAGCCGCCGATCTTCCCGTAGGGCACGGGGCCCAAAAAGCGCACCCGCTCGGCGATGCCGAGTGCTTTGGCCAGGTGCTTTAGGGCGTGGAGCTCCGGGCCTTCCCCGATGTGCACCAAGAAGACGTCCACCTTTTTGGCCAGCTCAGCCACCGCTTTCAGCACCACGTCAAAGGACTTTTCCTTCCCCAGGCGCCCCACGGTGATGAGGCGGCGCTTGCCCTCCGGCCAGGGGGAAGGGGAGGGGAGGGGGGCTTCCTCCAGGAGGCGGTTGTCGATCCCGGTGGGGATGACCCGGATGGGGCGCTCGATGCCGTAGCTTTCTGCCAGGCGCCTCACGGGCTCGGTGGGGGCGATGACCACCTCCACCCGGTTGTAGAAGGCCTTGGCCAGGCGGGGTACGATGCCCGTGTACTTGTCCAGGATGGCCAATCCCGGGACGTAGTGGGCGTACTTCTCGTAGTGGGTGTGGAAGGTGGAGACGTGGGGCAGGCCTTTGTTCCGGGCGATCCTGAGGCCCCAGACCCCCAGGGTGAGGGGGGTGTGGGTGTGGATGAGCTCAAACTTCGTGGGCAGGTAGCGGGCGGAGGGCAGGGCGATCTGCTGCCCTTCGTAGAAGGGGTAGGCCACGGAGGGCACCCGGATCACCCCTTCCTCGCCCTCGGGGGCCTCGGGATGGCGGGGGGCGATGACCCAGGCCTCGTGGCCCATGCGGCGGAGCTCCCGCAAAAGCAGGTAAACGCTGGTGGTAACCCCGTTGGGGTTGGGGAAGTAGACGTCGGTGAAGAGGCCTACGCGGTAGAGGCGCATCCGGAGTATTGTAAGGTACTTTTGGTCATGCTACCTTGGATAAGGTAGTTGCTTGAGGGGGAAGTTGTGTCCAAGAACTGTCTAGCGGTAATCATAAATCCCAAGCCTGTGACATTTGAGGGCGGGGGGGAAAAGTTTGCTCTGCTTTTAGGAGATGTGCTTCAAAAAGAGGGATGGAATGTGGAGTTCGCCCGTCCTTTGGGACGGGTGCCAAGCCAAATAGATTTGCTTGTGCTAAATGGAGCACAGGGAACAGGCTTGCTGTGGGCTCGCCGCTGGATAGAGCGATCTAAGTGGGTTTGGGTAATTCCTCATGAGGCGCTGAGGCAAGAAATCAATATGTTGGGAATCTATCCTGGACGTTTACTAGATGAGATTGTTGCGGGTATCCTGCCCTTGGCTTTCAAGTATTGGACACGTCATAGAGGGCGCCGCGTTACACTTATTGCGGTAGGCCAACAAAATGCCCTTCATTTAAAAGAGTGGTTTGGCACTGAGCCGGAGTATATTCCCAATGGTGTGGGGAACTTGGTTTTCGAGGAATCAAGTCGAGTGCGCGGACTGCTTGACTCAATTCAAAAGAAAAGGGGGAATCTAGCGGCTGGAAAGTGGCTTGGATTGATTGTTTCCCGGTGGGACTACACAAAAAACCCCGAGGGTATTGTAAAAATAGCTAGGTCAACGCCGGAGAACGTGCGCCTCATCGTGCGATCAACGCCAGATGGGCTTTTTGCCCTAAGAAAGAGGTTGGGTCTATTGAGATGGCCGCCATTGACGCATCCGCGAGTGACATGGGTGGAGTATCCCCTTTCGAGGGAGGAAGTATTGGCTTTAATGCGGGATGCGGATTTTTTAATCTTACCAAGCAAGTACGAATCGTTTCCTTATGTCGCGTTAGAAGCTGCCGCTGTCGGAACATTGCCTTTTCTGACGCCTGTGGGTTTAGGATGGGAGTTTAGCAAGGATCCGCTTCTTGCGCGTCTGATATTGCCTTTGCCACCACACGGCCGCATGACTGCTAGTGAAAGTTGGCAACAGATTCTTTCTGTATTAAGCGATAAGCCTTTGGTTAGGGAACTTAAGTCTGCCCTAAGAGAACTTTCAATGCGCTATTCTCTTGAAAATTGGGAAGACCGGATACGGCGTCTCTTATATCAAGACATGGAGAAGTTATGTGACAGGATATCTAAATAAGCGCTGCGATTTCGTTCAAGGTAGACAAAAGCCGAGGCAGATAGAAATCCAGGTTGTGGTGCAAAACCACATAGGCCCTTGCGTTGTTGCCAAGCTCTTCTCTGTTTTCTAAGGCATATAAGATCCACTTAGCCATGTGCTTAGGTTCTGGTGGTGATAGGACACCGGTCTGCCTGTGATTTATGATTTCACGCTGAGCTGGTATATCTGAAGTAATCACGGGTAGGCCGCATGCCATCGCCTCGAGAGTCGATAGCGACTGATTCTCGCCTAATGTAGGTTGCAGAACAGCATCCGCTGCCGCATAAACATTTGGCATATCGTACCGTTTGCCTAGAAAAAACACGTTGCCTAGCCTAAGAGCTTTTTGGGCAAGGCGTACCGGGCCTTCTAGTTCACCGGTGCCTACATAGGCAAAGTCTATTTCTGGAAGAAGTTGCGCTACCCTCAGGGGGAGAAAGGGGTTCTTTTCAGGACTGAGCCGACCAGGTATAAGTATGAGGTCTTTTTCGGGCCTTAAGCCCAAAGATTCCTTTCTTTCTCGGCGATTTTCTTTTGAAAGCTCTGGGCGGAAACGGTGTACATCTACGGCATTAGGTACTGCGTAAACCTGAGCTAAGCCATAAAAGTCCTGCAAAAATGACTTTGCCCAGTGAGAAACTGTGATAATTGCACGCGCATTTTGTAGGTTCGGCACCTGGAGGTAGCGGTAACCTAGGCGGTACAAAAATTGAAACGGCTGTGGGTAATAAATGTCGACTTGATCGTGAACGAGCAGAACTAAATTCTTTTTGCCAAAAGTTGAGAAAAAGCGGCGATAGCTGAAGGGCCCATAACCCGTTATGAGCGGCAAGTAGCCATGTTGAAAGAAGGTGACGTCAAATGGGTGAGTCACGTGGATGCTATGTTGCCTGAGCTCGTCGATAATGGGGATTAAGTGCGGCAAGTTCCTAAGACCGACTGCAACTGAGATGCCGCTTGCAGACAGACGAAGGGCGATGTCTCGTAGATAGGTAAGAACACCCCCGATGAGAGGTGTATCGGTAGCTATAAAAATCCCCTTCATAACACTCTTTAGTATAGGCCTAATTCCCCTTTTCGGATATTCAACGTATACCCCCTTGACGAGCCAAAGGAAAAGGGGGTGTTTGGTGATGTGTGGAAGAACACCAGATGCCCCCTTTCATCCTACCGCTGCCCCTGGAGGAGCTGGTCTCCCTGCTCCTACCTTTGGTTCCAAGCTCGCCTGCCAGCACCGGAGAGAAAACCCGGCAGGCCCAGAACCTTCTCCGATCTCAGCCTTCTCCTCTTCCACCTGGTCCGCGCCCTCCTGGGCTTCTCCACCGAGCGCCTGCGCCGGGAACTGGCCCGCAACCCCGGCCTCCGCAGGCGCCTGGTCCTAAGACGCGTTCTCTCCGCCTCCACCTTGAGGGAGCCGGAGGCTACCCTGGCACCACCTGCGGGTAGGGAAGCGGGTGGGCCGGAAAAGGCGTGGGCTAGCCATGGACTCCACCCTCCTTCCTGCCCAATTGCTGGTCCTGCAGGTGACCCCTGTTTTCCTTCCCACGACTACCCTTTCGGCTGGCGAGGAGACGGAGGCTGAAGGTGGTGGGGCAGGTGGGGGTGTGGGTGATGGCCTGGAGTCTGGTGGCCCAGCTTCTTGGGGAGGCGGGTCTACCCATCACCCGAGTGTTGCGGGCGGTGGCGTGAGCTGGGTATGCGGGTGAATATCCGAAAGGGGGGTATAAACCATCCTCACTTGACTCGGTATAAGATGGGAGGCGTGGAACTTGGCCTCGTGACCGACACCGCCGCGGACCTCTCCCCCAAGGTGCTCCAGGAGGAGGCGGTGGGGCTCGTGCCCATCTACGTTCACCTCATGGGGCGCCGCTACAAGGATTGGCAGGAACTCACCCCCGACGCCCTCTACCAGGCCATGCGGGCGGGGGCGGAGCCGGTGACCGAGCCCCCGGGGGTGGAGGACTTCGCCGAGATCTACGAGCGCTACCTCCAGGTCTACGACCGCTTGCTGTCCATCCATGTTTCGGGCGAGCTCTCCAAGACGGTGGAAAGGGCGCGGGAAGCGGCCTTGAAGGTGGCGCCCACCCGTATCCGGGTGGTGGACTCGGGCATGGTCTCCGCGGGCCTGGGGGCCATGGTCCTCCGGGCGGTGGAGATGCTTAGGCGAGGGGCGGAGGAGGAGGCCATCGTGCGGGAGATGGAGAGGATGCGCCGCTCCAGCCTCTTCTTCAGCGTGGCGGACCTCTCCCACCTCGCCAGGAACGGCCGCCTGCCCCGCTTTGGGGAGGTGGTGGGGAACCTCCTGGGCCTGAGGCCCATCCTGCGCATCGAGAAGGGGCATATTCGCTTTTTACGGGTAGCCCGGGAGAGCGCCGTGCCCGAGGCTTTGGCCCGGCTGGTGCTGGAGGAGTTTCAAGGGCGTTCGGCCCGCATCACCATCGCCCACACTGACGCCAAGAGCGAGTGGCTGGAAGAGCTCAAAAAGGGCCTGGAAAGCGCTTTGCGTTTGGAAAGGGGCCGCATCACCCGCTCCGGGGCCACCATCGCCGCCAACGTGGGCCTGGGGGCTTTGGCGGTCCACGCCTACGCGGTAGAATAGCCTTTGGCCTTCGGGCCTTTAGCCCATGGAAGTCGCCCTGGAGAGGCTTTACGGCCACCGCCTGGCCCTGCCGCAGGTGGTGGCGGCCAGGCTCTTTGCCCAAGAGCGGCCCCCGGCGGTCCTCCTGGCCCCGGAGGACCGGCTCCGCCGCTACCGGGACCTTTCCGCCTTTGGGGTGCCGGTGTACGTGAACCCGGGCCTCGAGGCCCTGGAGGAAAGGGCCCTTTTCGTCTTCTCCTACGAGGAGGCCCTGGCTCCCTTCCCCGAGGACCCCACGGCCTGGCGCCTGGTCCTGGAGGTGGGTCGGAGCTACCCTAGGACGGAGCTTTTGGACCGCTTCCTGAGGATGGGCTATGCCCGGGACGAGGACTACCGGGTGCTGGGGGAGGTTTTGGAGCTAGGGGAGGTGCGCCTGGAGTTTTTCGGGGAGGAGCTGGAAAGGCTTTTGGTGGCGGGAGAGGCGAGGCGGCGCCACGTCCTCCTGCCCAAGCCGGGGAAGGCGGAGGGCTTCACCTCCAAGAAACTCCGGCACTTTCCCGGGCCCGTCTACCTGGACACCCCCGCCCTGGTCCCCAAGGACCTTTGGCCCCTCCTCGAGGGGCGCCCCTGGGTGGCCCTGGGGGGCGGGGTGGAGCTTCCCCCTTTGGACCTGGGCGTGCGGCCCCTCGCTCCCTACCGGGGGAGCCTCAAGGCCCTGGAGAAGGACCTGGGGCGCTGGCTTTCCGAGGGCAAGCGGGTCCACCTCTTCGTGGGCCATGCCCGCACCCTGGAGTACCTTAGAAGGCGCCTCGCCGCCTTTGACCCCCTGGTGCTGGAGCGCTTCCCCGGACCCAAGGGGAGGCTTTCCCTGGTACCCGGCCCTTTTGAGGGAGGGGCGGAGTGGGGGGAGGAGGTCCTCCTCACCGAGGCCCTGGTCTTCGCCACGGGAAGCGTGCGGGGGCGGCTTAGGGTGGGGGAGGGGCTTTCCGACCCTGGGGCCCTCGCCCCTGGGGACTTCCTCATCCACCCCGATCACGGCATCGGCCAGTACCTGGGCCTGGAAACCCGGGAGGTCCTGGGGGCCAAGCGGGACTACCTGGTGCTGCGCTACAAGGGGGAAGGGAAGCTATACCTGCCGGTGGAGCAGCTGCCCCTTCTCAAGCGCCACCCCGGCACCACGGATGACCCTCCGGAACTTTCTTCCCTGGGCAAAGGGGAGTGGCAGCGGCTTAGGGAGAAGGCCAGGAAGGATGTGGAGGAGTTGGCGGCACGGCTTCTCGTCCTCCAGGCCAAGCGCAAGGCCACCCCGGGCCGGGCCTTTCCCCCCTTGCCCGATTGGGACCCCTTGGTGGAGAGGGGCTTCCCCTATGAGCTCACCCCCGACCAGCGGCAGGCCCTGGAGGAGGTTTTGCGGGACCTCGAGGCCCCCTACCCCATGGACCGCCTGGTTTCCGGGGACGTGGGCTTCGGCAAGACCGAGGTGGCCCTAAGGGCCGCCCACCGGGTGGTGGGGCATGGGGCCCAGGTGGCCCTCTTGGTGCCCACCACCCTCCTGGCCGAGCAGCACGGGAAGACCTTCCGCGAGCGCTTCGCCGGGCTTCCCGTGCGCATCGGGGTGCTTTCCCGCTTCACCCCCCCCAAGGAGGAGGAGGCCATCCTGAAGGGCCTGCGGGAGGGCAGCGTGGACATCGTCATCGGCACCCACCGCCTCCTCCAGCCGGACGTGGGCTTCAAGGACCTCGGCCTCCTCATCGTGGACGAGGAGCACCGCTTCGGGGTGGCCCAGAAGGAAAGGATCCGGGAGCTGAAGGCCGAGGTGGACACCCTCTACCTCTCCGCCACCCCCATTCCCCGTACCCTCTATTCCGCCCTGGTGGGCCTTAAGGATCTTTCCAGCATCAAGACCCCTCCCCCGGGCCGGAAGCCCATCCGCACCTTCCTCGCTCCCTTTGATCCCCTATTGGTACGGGAGGCCATCCTCCTGGAACTGGAAAGGGGGGGCAAGGTCTTTTACGTGCACGATCGGGTGGCCTCCATAGAGGCGAGGAGGCGTTACCTGGAAAACCTGGTGCCCGAGGCCCGCATTGGGGTGGTGCACGGCCAGATGCCAGAAGGGCTTGTGGAGGAGACCATGCTCCTCTTCGCCGAGGGGGCCTACGACGTCCTTTTGGCCACCACCATCATCGAGTCGGGCTTGGACGTGGGCGAGGCCAATACCATCCTCATTGAGCGGGCCGACCGCCTGGGCCTGGCCACCTTGTACCAGCTCCGGGGCCGGGTGGGGCGGCGGGAGCAGGAGGCCTACGCCTACCTCTTCCACCCGCCCAGGCTCACCGAGGCGGCGGAGAAGCGCCTTTCGGCCATCGCCGACCTCTCCGACTTGGGAAGCGGCCACCTCCTGGCGGAAAAGGACATGGAGATCAGGGGCGTGGGGAACCTCCTCGGGCCCGAGCAGCACGGGCACATCCGGGCGCTTTCCCTGGAGGTCTACACCGAGCTACTGGAGGAGGCCATCCGCAAGCTCAAGGGGGAGGTGAAGGAGGAAAGGCCCCAGGTGACGATAGACCTGGCCCTCTCCGCCCGGCTTCCCGCGGAGTACGTGCCGAGCCTCGAGGCCCGAAGCCGCTACTACAGCCGCTTCGCCGAGGCCAAGAGCCTGGCCGAGGTCGCCCGGTTGGTGCGGGAGCTCAAGGAGCGTTACGGGCCCCTTCCCGAGGAGGCGGAGAACTTCGTCCAGCTCACCCGGCTCCGCCTGGTGGCCCAGAGGAAAGGGGTGCTCTCCCTCACCGAGGACCTCACCCACCTCCAGGCGGTCTTCCCCCGCTGGCCCCTGGACTACGACGCCAAGGCCTTGCGCCAACTGCCCTTCCGGGTGGAGCTCACCCAGTACCCCCCCGGCTTCCGCCTGGAGAAGAAGGGGTTAAAGCCCCGGGAGTACCCCGAGGCCCTCCTGCAGGCGCTCTACCTCTTCGCCGACCGCTAGGGGTTGGGGATGAGGTTGAAAAGCTTCAGGCGCAGGACCACCTCCCCTTGCGTGAGGGTGTAGTCCACCTTCTCCCCGCTCAGGTTCAAGCGGGCCCCGATGCGGAAGCTCCCCGCCTTCACCAGGTCAAAGGCGGGGTTGCCGGGGGCCAGGTCCAGGGAAAGGTCCAGGGTTCCCGTGGTCCCGGGGTCGAGGGTGAGGCTTACCCTTTTGGCCTCCAGGTCCCCGTCCACGCCATCGTAGAGGTTGGTGTCCCCTTCCGGGCCCATGCGCACCTCGAGGTCCACCTGCGCGGGAAGGGTGCCCGTGTTGGCGACCTCCGCCTTGACCCTGACCGTCCCCTCCAGCAGGGCCTCCGCCCCAGGAACGGGAACGAGCTGGCCCGCGGGGTCATCGGGGACCTGTACCTCAGCGGTGGTGAGGTCCAGGGTGCCGGAGCGGTTGGCCTCGGGCACGAAGCTCAGGAAGTCCACCTCGATGCGGTGGACGGTGTGGCCGCTGCAGGCGGCCAGGGCCAGAAGGAGCGTGGTGAGCATCAGGAAGCGCTTCATGATCTCCTCCCTTTAGAAACCTACGGCCAAGGCCAGGCCGTAGACGGTTCCCCCCACCAAAGGCGCCTGGTGGGTGGTGAGGGCCAGGTCCAGGGTCACGGCTTCCAGGTTCAAGCCCGCCCCTAGGCCGAAGCGGAGGCCGCCCTCCACTCCCAGGCCGGTGCGCAGGGCCACGGGGCCCAGGGCGTACTCCAGGCCCAGGTGGAAGGCGGGGGCGGTGGCCCCGAAGCTGGCGTCGGCGGCCAACAGAAGCTCGCCCACCTCGAGGGGCAGGCGGTAGGCGCCGTTTAGGAAGAAGGCGGGTGCGGAAAAGCCCGAGCGCCGGGTAGTGGGGGTGCGGGTTTCGTGGCCGTCTTTCACCTCTACTTCTACCCCGCTCCACTGGCTGAAGCCCAGGAGGTTCCGCACCCCGAGGCCAAAGGCGTACTGCCCTCCGTCCACGGCCACCCCCAGGTCGGCCCGTACCCCATAGCCCAAGCCGCTTCCGCCCAAGCCGAGGGAGCTTTCCAGGTACTCGGGGTAGCTCAGGAAGTAGCGGGTTTCGTAGCTCACCCCGTTCACGTTGCCGTCCGGGTCAAAGGTGGGCCGGGCTAGACCTGAGGCCTCCACGTACCCCAGGCCGTAAAAGCCCTCGCCCCTCACTCCCAGGTACACCCGACCCAGGCCGGGCACCTCCGGAAGGGGGGTAGCGAACCCCAGGGCCAAGCTGATCCCCGAGGCGAAGGCGCCCCCAGCTTCCAGATGGCACGGCGAGGGGGTGCTGGCTTTACAAGGATCGAGGGATCCGCCGACTAGGGCTTGGGCCAGCTCGGGACTCGGGCGCACCCGGACGCCCTGGGTTCCCGCAAAAGGACCCACGGAGAGGTAGGTTCCAGGCCCCAGGTCCATGCCCAGGGAAAAGAGGGGAGCGGGGATGAGCGCGGTGGGCTTTTCCGGGGTGCCCCCCACCTGGAAAGAGGGGAGGAGGGGATTGCCTCGCCCATCGGTGATGGCCAGCCCATCCGCCTTCACCCGGAAGACCACCTCATCGGGGCTACGGGCTGGGTTCAGGAGGAAGCTTCCCAGGTGGGAGGCCTGGTCGTAGAAGCTCAGGAGGTCGAAGGAGGTGCGAAAGGCGTTGGGATCGGTGAAGTAGGTGAAGGGGCTGGTGTCGCTGAAGGCGGGCAGGAACCGCAAGAGCCCCACCGGGAGGGCAAACCCTTCGCGCCCCCACGTGTCGGGAAAAGCGGCGTAAGCGGGGTTGCTGCCGGCAAACGAGGGGCCCGGCAGGGCGACCCCGCCCATGCCCAGACTGCGCACGCCCTGCGCCAGCCCGGCTCCTAGAAGGCTAAGCGTCAAAAGGACCGCGAGCTTTTTCATAGCACCCGCAATCTACCTCGGGGCCGTCCCCGCGTCAATCGGGATGTCCAAGACCCCCTTTGACACCCAAGGGGGGCTGGCGTAAACTTTGACTCAGTATAAGGAGGTGGCCATGATCAAGAAGGTGGGCGTGGTGGGCGCGGGAACCATGGGCAGCGGCATCGCCGCCCTGGTGGCCAGCGCCGGGATCCCCGTGGTCCTCCTGGACATTCCCGGCCAGGAGGACCGGAACGAGCTGGCCAAGCGGGGCCTGGAGCGGGCCCTAAAGGCCAAGCCCGCGGCCTTCATGGACCCCGACCTGGCCCGGTATGTGGAGATCGGCAACACCGAGGACCACCTGGAGAAGCTCAAGGACTGCGACTGGGTGGTGGAGGCCATCATCGAGAAGCCGGAGCCCAAGCGGGCCCTCTACGAAAGGCTGGAAAGCCTCCTGAAGCCCACGGCCATCGTGAGCTCCAACACCAGCGGCATCCCCATGGCGGTGCTCCTCGAGGGGCGCTCCGAGGCTTTCCGCCGGCGCTTCCTGGGCACCCACTTCTTCAACCCCCCCCGGTACCTGCACCTCCTGGAGCTGATCCCCACCCCTGAGACCGACCCGGAGGTTCTAAAGGAAATCCGGCGCTTTGGGGAGCGCATCCTGGGGAAGGGCACGGTGCTGGCCAAGGACCGCCCCGGCTTCATCGCCAACCGCCTGGGGGTCTACGGGATGGTGCAGGCGGTGCGGCTTATGGAAAAGCACGGCCTCACCATCGACGAGGTGGACGCCCTCACCGGGCCCCTTCTGGGCCGGCCCAACTCCGCCACCTTCCGCACCGCCGACCTCACGGGGCTGGATGTGCTCAAGCTGGTCACCGAGGAGCTGGCCCAGGCCACGGGGGAGGACTTCACCCTGCCCGAATGGGTGTTGCGCCTGGTGGCGGAGGGGCGCCTGGGGGAGAAGGCGGGGGCGGGGTTCTACAAGCGGGTGGACGGGGAGATCTACACCTTGGATTACCGCACCCTGGAGTACGTGCCCCGGGCCAAGGTGGACCTCCCTGAGCTTAAGGCCCTTCGGGATCTGCCCCTGGCCGAGAGGCTTCCCAAGGTTCTGGAGCTTCCCGGCAAGTACGGGGCCTTCCTCAGCGAGCTCTTTGCCCGCACCGCCCACTACACCCTGGAGAAGGCCCCTGAGATCGCCTACGACCTGGTGGCGGTGGACCAGGCCCTGGAGTGGGGTTTTGGCTGGGAAGAAGGTCCTTTCAAGAACATGGACGCCCTGGGCCACGGGCGCCTCGAGGCCCTTTTCGCAGAGCACGGCCTTTCCAAGCCCGAGCTTTTGGGCAAGGCCCAGGGGGCCTTCTACCGCAACGGTACCTACCTGGGCTTTGACGGGGGCTACCACCCCCTGCCCAAGCGGGAAGGGGTTATTTCCCTGAAAGCCCTCAAGTCCGAGGGCAAGACCCTCCTGGAGGGGAAGGAGGCGGCCCTTCTGGACCTCGGGGACGGGGTGGCCCTCCTGGAGTTCCGCACCAAGATGAACGCCATCGGGGAGGGCGTGATCCGCATGCTCCAGAAGAGCCTGGAGTACGTGGAGGAGAAGGGCTATGTGGGCCTGGTCCTCGGCAACGAGGACCCCAGGGCCTTCTCCGCCGGGGCCAACCTGGCCCTCATCCTCTCCCTGGCCCAGGAGGGGGACTGGGACGAGCTTTCCTTGGCGGTGCGGCAGTTCCAGAAGGCCTCCATGTCCCTTCGCTATAGCCCCTTCCCCGTGGTGGTGGCCCCCTTCGGCCTCACTTTGGGGGGCGGCGCCGAGTTCACCCTGCATGCCGATGCCGTCCAGGCCCACGCCGAGCTCTACATGGGCCTGGTGGAGGCGGGGGTGGGGCTCCTCCCGGCGGGAGGCGGCACCAAGGAGATGCTCCTCCGCTTCACCGGGGAGCTTGCCCCCTACGAGGAGGCCGATCCCTTCGAGGGGGTGAAGCGGGCCTTTAACCTCATCGCCTTGGCCAAGACCTCCACCAGCGCCCTCGAGGCCAAGAAGCTGGGCTTCCTCCGCGACCGGGACCGGATCAGCATGAACCGGGACTTCCTCATCGCCGACGCCAAGCGCCGCGTCCTGGAGCTCGCCCCTGATTACCGCCCGCCCCTGCCTCCCAAAATCCGCGTGCTGGGGAGCGAGGCCTTGGGCAACCTGCGCTACGCGGTCTGGGCCTTCCGCGAGGCGGGGGAGATTACGGACCACGACATGCGCATCGGCCTGGAGATCGCCTACGTCCTCTCGGGTGGGGAAGGGGCGCCCAGGGAGGTCTCCGAGTGGGACCTTCTAGACCTAGAACGGGAGGCCTTCTTGAAGCTCCTCGGCACCCGGAAGACCCAGGAGCGGATTGCCTACACCTTGAAGACGGGCAAGCCCCTGAGGAACTGAATGAGGTGAAACCATGCGGGAAGCGGTAATCGTCAGTGCGGTTCGTAGCCCCGTGGCCCGGGGCAAGAAGGATGGGGCCTTGGCGGGCCTCCACCCCGTGGACCTCTCGGCCCAGGTGATGCGGGGAGCGGTGGAGCGCATCGGCCTGGACCCTCGGGAGCTTGAGGACGTCCTTTGGGGTTGCGCCATGCCCGAGGCGGCGCAGGGGCTCAACATCGCCCGGCTGGCCCTCTTGCGGGCGGGCTTTCCTGTGGAAGTGGCGGGAGCCACTATTAACCGCTTTTGCTCCAGCGGCCTCCAGACCATCGCCATGGCCGCTCAGGCGGTGATGACCGGGATGGCGGACGCGGTCTTGGCGGGGGGGGTGGAGATGATGAGCCAGGTGCCCATGTCCGGCTTCCACACCCGCCTCCACCCCGACCTCACCCCCACGGAGTGGAGCCCGGAAGCCTACTCCACCTACATCGGCATGGGCTTCACCGCGGAAAGGGTGGCGGAGCGCTTCGGCATCAGCCGGGAGGACCAGGACCGCTGGGCCTTAAGGAGCCACCAGCGGGCAGCAAAGGCCTGGGCGGAAGGGCGCTTTACCGAGGTGGTGCCCATCCGGGTGCCCAAGGTGCGCTACCAGGGCACCAAGAAGGTGGTGGAGGAAGCCCTTTTTGAGCGGGACGAGACCGTGCGGCCCGAGACCTCCTTGGAGGCTTTGGCCAAGCTCCGGCCCGCCTTCAAGAAGGGGGGCACGGTAACCGCGGGGAACGCCAGCCCCTACTCCGACGGGGCGGCGGCGGTGGTGGTCATGAGCCGGGAGAAGGCGGAGGCTTTGGGCCTTAAGCCCCTCGCCCGCTTCGTGAGCTTCGCCGTGGCCGGCGTGGAGCCCGACGTGATGGGCATCGGCCCCGTCAAGGCGGTGCCCAAGGCCTTGGAGCGGGCGGGCCTTACCCTGGACCAGATCGACCTTATCGAGTTCAACGAGGCCTTCGCCGCCCAGGTGCTGGCGGTGATGCGCACCCTGGGCCTGCCCGAGGAGAAGACCAACGTGAACGGCGGGGCCATCGCCCTGGGCCACCCCTTGGGGGCCACCGGGGCCAAGCTCACCGCCCAGCTCATTTCGGAGCTGGGGCGGCGGGGCGGAGGGTATGGCTTGGTAACCATGTGCATCGGCGGCGGCATGGGGGCCGCGGGTGTGTTTGAGGTGTATCCGGCGTAAGGAGGCCAAGATGACCGAGGAGAAAAAGCTTTGGCAAAAGGGTGGCGGCTGGCTTTTGGAGGCACCGGAGCGGGTCTACACCCCCGAGGACTTCGACGAGAGCGTCAAGGAGATCGCCCGCACCACCCGCACCTTCGTGGAGAAGGAGGTGCTTCCCCTCCTGGAGCGCATGGAGCACGGGGAGCTGGAGCTGAACGTGCCCCTCATGCGCAAGGCAGGGGAGCTTGGGCTTCTTGGCATCGACGTCCCCGAGGAATACGGGGGCCTGGACCTGCCCAAGGTGATCTCCACGGTGGTGGCGGAGGAGCTTTCCGGCTCGGGGGGTTTTTCCGTCACCTACGGGGCCCACACCTCCATCGGCACGCTGCCTTTGGTCTACTTCGGCACCGAGGAGCAGAAGCGGAAGTACCTCCCCAAGCTGGCCAGCGGGGAGTGGATCGCCGCCTACTGCCTCACGGAGCCGGGTTCGGGCTCGGACGCCCTTTCCGCCAAGACCCGGGCCACCCTTTCGGAGGACGGCCGGCACTACATCCTGAACGGGGTCAAGCAGTGGATCTCTAACGCCGGCTTCGCCCACCTCTTCACCGTCTTCGCCAAGGTGGATGGGGAGCACTTCACCGCCTTCCTGGTGGAGCGGGATACCCCCGGGCTCTCCTTTGGTCCCGAGGAGAAGAAGATGGGCATCAAGGCCTCCAGCACCCGCCAGGTGATCCTGGAGGATGTGAAAGTGCCCGTGGAGAACGTCCTGGGGGAGATCGGCAAGGGGCACAAGATCGCCTTCAACGTCCTCAACGTGGGCCGCTACAAGCTGGGGGCGGGGGCGGTGGGCGGGGCCAAAAGGGCCTTGGAGCTTTCCGCCAAGTACGCCAAGGAGCGCCACCAGTTCGGCCGCCCCATCGGAAGCTTCGGCCTCATCAAGCAGAAGCTCGGGGAGATGGCCTCCCGCATCTACGCCGCCGAAAGCGCCGTCTACCGCACCGTGGGCCTGATCGACGAGGCCTTGGTGGGCAAGAAGGGCCCTGAGGCGGTGATGGCGGGCATTGAGGAGTACGCGGTGGAGGCCAGCATCATCAAGGTGCTGGGCTCCGAGGTCCTCTCCTATGTGGTGGACGAGGGGGTGCAGATCCACGGGGGCTACGGCTACTCCCAGGAATACCCCATCGAGCGGGCCTACCGGGACGCCCGCATCAACCGCATCTTTGAGGGCACCAACGAGATCAACCGCCTCCTCATCCCCGGCATGCTCCTCAGGCGGGCCCTCAAGGGGCAGCTTCCCCTCTTCCAGGCGGCCATGCGGCTCCAGAAGGAGCTTTTGGAGCCCTCCTTTGAGGAGCCCGAGGACCTCGAGCTCCACCAGATCGCGGGCCTTAAGAAGCTCGCCCTCATGGTGGCGGGCCTGGCGGCCCAGAAGTACGGGCAAAAGGTGGAGGAGGAGCAGGAGGTCCTGGCGGCGGCGGCGGATATCCTCATCGACGCCTACGCCGCGGAAAGCGCCCTCCTCCGCGCCCGGAGGCTTGGGAGCGTGGCCCAGGCCATGGCCCGGCTCTACCTGCTCCAGGCCCTGGACCGGGCCCAGGTGGGGGCGCTTTCCGTGCTTCCCCGGCTGGTGGAGGGGGACGAGGCCCGGGTGGTCTACTCCGCGGCCCGCAGGCTCACCAAGCACGAGCCCGCCGACCTGGTGGCCTTGAGGCGGGAGGTGGCGGAGGCGGTCCTCGAGGCCGAGGGCTACCCCATCCCCCGCTAGAGGGTAAATGGCAGGACCCCCAGGGCGTCCCGGGGGTCTTTTCTTGGTTGGGCGTCTAGGCCATCTCTAGACGCCACTTAGGACCTTCCTTGGTGTCCTCCACGATGATGCCCAAGGATTTGAGCCTTTCCCGGATCAGGTCGCTTTTGGCGTAATCCTTGGCCCGCCGGGCCTCTTCCCGGAGTTCCAGTAGAAGAGTCACTAACCCCTCCAGAAGGGGTCCGGAAACCTTCTCCTCCAGAACCCTTTCCGGGAAGAGCCCCAGGATGCCTTCCCCCAGGGTGTGGAAGACCTGGGCGGTGCGCCTTAGGGTGTCCCCCTTGGCCTCGGGGAGGAGCCTGTTCAGCTCGGGGAGGAAGGTGAAAAAGGCGGCTAGGGCCTCCGGGGTGCTGAGGTCGTTCTCTATGGCCTCCAGGAAGTCCTTTTCCAGAGCGTCCAGCGCCCTTTCCAGCTCCGGGGTGGTGCCCGGGCTTGCCGTCTTCAGATGGGTTCGGACCTCGCGGTAGGCGGTAAGAAGCCGGGTATACCCCCGCTTGGCCGCCTCGAGGCCCTCCCAGGTGAAGTCCATGGGGCTCCGGTAGTGGGTCTGGAGGAGGTAAAAGCGGAGGGCCATGGGCTCGTGGGCCTTAAGGAGGTCGTGGAGGAGGACCAGGTTCCCCGTGCTCTTGGCCATCTTTTCCCCTTCCAGAAGCACGTGGTTGTGGTGCATCCAGTGGCGGGCGAAGCGGTAGCCCGCGGCCTCCGCCTGGGCGATCTCGCACTCGTGGTGGGGGAACTGCAGGTCGATGCCCCCGGCGTGGATGTCAAACCCTTCCCCCAGGTACTTGAGGCTCATGGCGGTGCACTCGATGTGCCAGCCGGGGTAGCCCTCCCCCCAGGGGCTCTTCCAGCGCATGAGGTGGCCGGGTTCGGCAGCCTTCCAGAGGGCGAAGTCCAGGGGGTCTTCCTTCTCCTCCCGCACCTCCACCCGGGCCCCCGCCCTAAGCTCCTCCAGGCGCTTGCCGGAAAGCTTCCCGTACTCGGGGAAGGCCCGCACCCGGAAGTAGACGCTACCCTTGCGCTCGTAGGCGAAGCCAAGCTTTAAAAGCCTTTCCGTGAGCTCAATCTGCTCGGGGATGTGGCCCGAGGCGCGGGGGGCGATGGAAGGCCTCAGGACGTTCAGGGCGGTGATGGCGTCGAAGTAGCTCCAGGTGTACTTCTCCGCTACCTCCATGGGCTCCAGCTGCTCCAGCTTGGCCCGTTTGAGGATCTTGTCCTCCCCTTGGTCGGCGTCGTCAGTGAGGTGGCCCACGTCGGTGATGTTGGAAACGAAGCGCACCTTGTAACCCATGTGCAGGAAGTAGCGGCGCAGGACATCGTAAACGATGGGCCCCCGGGCGTGGCCCAAGTGGGGGTCGGAGTAGACGGTGGGGCCGCACACGTAGATGCCCACGTGCCCCGGGGTGGCGGGGATGAAGTCCACCTTCGCGCGCTGCAGGGTATCGTAGATGCGCAGGCCCATAGGGCGATTATAGGCCCCGTGGCATAATGGCAGGGTATGGGAAGGATCCTGAGGGGCCTGGCGGGGGAGGGCCACCTGCGGGTAGTGGCGGCGGAAACTTCGGATGTGGCGGAAGAGGCCCGCAGGCGGCACGGCCTTTCCCCCACGGCCACCGCCGCCCTGGGCCGGGCCATGACCGGGGCCTTGCTGCTGGCCCAGCTTCTCCTGAAGACGCCCAAGGAGCGGATTACCCTGCGCCTCGAGGGCACCGGGCCCCTGGGGGGGCTTCTGGCGGAGGCGGACCCCCAGGGAAACGTGCGGGGTTACGTGCAGAACCCTCAGGCCGAGGTGCCCCTGCGCCCTGACGGCAAGCTCAACGTGGGCGAGTTGGTGGGCGCCGGGGTCTTGCGGGTGGACCGGAGCCTCCCGAACGGGGAGATCTACTCCAGCACGGTGCCCCTGGTCTCCGGGGAGATCGCCGAGGACCTGGCCCACTACCTCTGGCAGTCGGAGCAGATCCCCTCCGCGGTCCTCCTGGGGGTGCGGGTGAAGGGGGAAGGGGAGGTGGAGGTGGCGGGGGGCGTGGCGGTCCAGGTGATGCCGGAGGCCCCGGAAGAGGTGCTGCATCGCCTGGAGGCCAACCTTTCGGGCCTGGCGGGCCTCACGCCCCTCCTCAAGGAAAGGGGTTTGGAGGGCACCCTGGAGGTGCTCCTAGCGGGGCTTGGGTTTGAGCGCACGGACCTCCGGGCCCTGGGCTACGCCCTGAACGAGATCCCTGCCCGCTTCCGCTGCCGTTGCAGCCGGGAGAAGGCCCTCGAGGCCCTGGTCTTCTTCACCCCCGAGGAGCGGGAGGACATGATCGTCAAAGACGGCGGGGCGGAGGTGGTCTGCCACTGGTGCGGCGAGGTCTACCGCTTTTCCCCGGAGGAGATCCGCTCCTTGGTGGCCGAGGTGCGTTGCCCCGACTGCGGTACCCTCTGGCTTTACCCACGGGCGGATGGCACCCTCTTCCGCATCGAAGGGGACACCTGCCGCTGTGGGCGTAAGGTGGAAATTCCTTCGGAAAAAAGGGCCCAGGCCTGATAAGCTTGAGGCATGTTCAAGACCATCCTTTTGGCCTACGATGGATCGGACCACGCCAAGCGGGCGGCAGAAGTGGCCAAGGCAGAGGCTCTGGCCCATGGGGCCAGGCTGGTGGTGGTTCACGTCTACGAGCCCGTGCCCGACTACCTGGGGGAGCCCTTCTTCCAGGAGGCCTTGAAGCGGCGGTTGGAGCGGGCGGAAAAGGTCCTGGCCGAGGCGGTGGCCCTTACCGAGGTCCCCAGGGAGGATGCCCTTCTCCTCGAGGGCCGCCCGGCGGAGGCCATCCTGGAAGCCGCCATTGGGGAGAAGGCCGACCTCATCGTCATGGGTACCCGGGGCCTGGGGGCCATCGGGAGCCTCTTCCTGGGTAGCCAAAGCCAAAAGGTGGTGGCGGAAGCCCCCTGCCCTGTCCTACTGGTGCGCTAAGGGGCCTGCCCCGGCACCTTAGAGAGGTTGCGCTTGGCAGGGGTCTTCCTCCTGGCCTTTGTCTCCGGGGTCCTGGCGGTGCGCCTGGGCCTGCCGGCCTTTTTGGGCTACCTGGCGGTGGGGGTTCTCCTGGGGCTTGGGGGCTTCCCGGGAGACCGGCTCTTGGACCTCTTCGCCGATTTGGGGGTCTACCTCCTCCTCTTCACCGTGGGCCTGGGCCTGCGGTTGGAGCGCCTTTTCCGCAGGGAGGTTCTGGGCACCGGGGCCCTCCAGCTCCTCCTCCTCCCCCCCTTCCTCCTCCTTCTCTACCTCCTGGGCCTGGCCCAAAACCCCCTGGCCCTCCTGGTCCTGACCGTGGCCCTTATCAACCCCAGCACCGTGCTCCTGGCCCGGGTGCTCCAGGGCAGGGGGGAGCTTGCCGCCCTTCACGGGCAGATGGCCCTGGGGATCTCCGTCTTCCTGGACGTGGCCTCCCTGGCCCTTTTGATCCTGGTGGGGTTCCAGGGGGCGGGGCCATCCGGGTTTTTGGTCCTTCTCTTTCCCCTGCTGAGGCCCCTTTTGGTCCGCCTGTTCGCCTTGGCCCAGGGGGCCGAGCTGAAGCTTCTCTTGGGGGTAGCCCTGGCCCTGCTGGGGGCGGAGGCGGCTCGCCTCCTGGGGGCTCCGGAGGCCCTGGGGGCCCTCTTCATGGGCTTGGGCCTCGCCCGTCATCCCGGGGCGGGGGAGGTGGCGGAGAGGCTTTGGGCCTTGCGGGAGATCTTTCTGCTGGGCTTTTTCGTCAAGGCGGGGATGGTGGTGGGGCCGGACGGGGTGTTCGCCGGCCTCCTCCTCCTTCTCTTTCTCCTCCTCAAGCCCCTTTCCCTCTTTCTGCCCCTGGTGCGCCAGGGCTTCCGGGCCCGCACGGCTTTCTTGGTGGGGCTGGGCCTCGCCACCTACTCCGAGTTCGCCCTGGTGGCCGCGGGGGTTCTTCAGGCCTTGGGCTATATGACGGAGCAAGGGGTGGGGGCGGTGGCCCTGGCGGTGGGGGGCTCCTTCCTCCTGGCTGCCCCCTTGTTGCAGCGGGCCCACCGCCTCTACGAGGCCTGGAAGCCCTGGCTTGCCCGCCTGGAGCGCCCCGGCCTTCACCCCGACGAGGAGCCCCAGGGGGCCTTGGGGGCGAGGTGGCTGGTGGTGGGCATGGGGCGCACCGGGGCTGCGGCCTACCGCTTCTTAGTGGAAAGGGGAGAAGCGGTGTTGGGCCTGGACAGCGACCCCTCCAAGGTGGAGTACCACACGGCCAAGGGGCGGCGGGTTCTCTACGGGGACGCGGAGGACCCGGCCCTTTGGGAGGGGCTGGACCTCACGGGGGTCCGGGGGGTGATCCTGGCCCTCCCCGACCTGGAGGCCCGCCTGCGGGCCACCCGCGCCCTTCGGCAGAGGGGCTTCCGTGGGGTGGTGGGGGCGGTTAGCTATGCCCGGGAGGAGGACGCCCCCCTTAAGGAGGCCGGGGTGGACGTGATTTTCCACCCCTTGCTGGAAGCGGGTGAGCGCCTTGCCGAGCGGGTTTTGCAAGAAGGCGAGGCCTAGGGATAAGGGGTTACGAGCCGCCTCCTTTCCCGTGGTGCGCAGGGTACACTAGGGGGTATGGAGTACGAGACCCTGGCGGTGCTTTCAGGGCTTCCCCAGGACCCCCACGGGGCTTTGGGCCTCCCCATCTACGCGGTGGCCGCCTACGGCTTTAAGACCTTGGAGGAAGGGGCGGAGCGCTTTGCCACCGGGGAGGGTTACGTTTACGCGAGGCAGAAGGACCCCACCGGCAAAGCCCTGGAGGAGCGGTTAAAGGCTTTGGAAGGGGGCATGGAGGCCTTGGTCTTTGCCTCAGGCCAGGCGGCCACCTTCGCCGCCCTCTTTTCCCTCCTGCGCCCGGGGGACGAGGTGGTGGCGGCCAAGGGGCTTTTCGGCCAGACCATCGGCCTTTTCCAGCAGGTTTTAGCCCCCATGGGCATAGGGGTCCGCTACGTGGAGCCCGAGCCCGACCGGGTGCGGGAGGCCCTCACGGGGAGGACCCGGGCCATCTTCGTGGAGACCATGGCCAACCCCGCCCTGGTGGTGCCGGACCTCGAGGAGCTAGCCTCCTTGGCGGAGGAAAGGGGCCTCGCCCTGGTGGTGGACAACACCTTTGGCGCCACGGGAGCCTTGGCCAAACCCCTCCAGTGGGGGGCCCACGTGGTGGTGGAAAGCCTCACCAAATGGGCCTCGGGGCACGGCTCCGTGCTGGGCGGGGCTGTGGTGGTGAGGGAAAGCCGCATCTGGCAAAACTATCCCCAGTTCCTGGAAAAGGATGCCCGGGGCCAGGTGCCTTGGGAGGCCCTGGGACCCCGGTGTTATCCGGAGCGGGTGCGGACCTTGGGGCTATCCCTTATGGGCATGGCCCTTTCCCCCTTCAACGTCTACCTTCTCTTTCAGGGTTTGGAAACCGTGGCCCTCCGGGTGCGGCGCATGAGCGAAACCGCCCTTCGCCTGGCCGAGGCCTTGCGGGGGCACCCCAAGGTGAAGGCCCTGCGTTACCCCGGTTTGCCCGAGGACCCCGCCCACCCCATGGCCCGGAAGTACCTGGCCTCAGGGGGGCCCATGCTCACCCTGGACCTGGGAAGCCAGGAAGCAGCGAGCCGTTTCCTGAAGGCCATACCCCTCCCCAAGGCCGCCAACCTGGGGGATGCCCGCACCCTCCTGGTCCACCCCTGGACCACCACCCACAGCCGGCTTCCGGAGGAGGGAAGGCTGCAAGCGGGGGTGACCCCGGGGCTTGTGCGGGTTTCTGTAGGCCTCGAGGCCCCTGAAGACCTCGTGGCCTGGTTCCAGGAGGCTTTGGCCGCCGCTTAGCGGGGAGATAAAGCACAAGTCCGTGAAATCGTGAAATAATGCGCATGAAGACGGGCCCTCCGCATTGGCGGAGGGCCCCGGTATCGGCTTGGTGCCCTTTTGCGCTGGGCTTTCCCCTGAGGGCCATGCCCCCTCCATGGGGTGGGATCAGATCACCCAAAGCCCCTGGCGCATGAGGGGTACCCGGGTGCCGTCCGGGTAGAGCCCGTCCACGTCCACCTCTTCCGAGCCGATCATCCAGTCGATGTGCACCAGGCTCTCGTTGCCTCCACGGCTGCGGAAGGCCTCGCCGCTGGGGCGGCCCTCGAGGTTCTCGGCATAGGCCTGGCCGAAGGCGATGTGGCTGGCGGCGTTTTCGTCAAAAAGGGTGTCGAAGAAGACCAAACCCGTTTGGGCGATGGGGTTGTCCGCCGCCACCAGGGCCACCTCCCCCAGGCGCCTGGCCCCCTCGTCGGTGGCCAGGACCTTGAGAAGCACCTCCTCGCCCTTTTCCGCCCCCACCTCCACCGCGTACCCCTTTTCAAACCGGGCCCAGAGGCCCTCCACCAGTTGCCCCCCTAGGGCCAGGGGCCGGGTGGAGCGCACCACCCCCTCCACCCGCTCCCGGTGGGGGGCGGTGAAGACCTCCTCCGTGGGCAGGTTGGGGTTGCAGAGGAGGCCCTTTTTGGTGGGGGTGGCCCCGCCTTGCCAGAGGTGGCCCTCCGCCAAGCCCACCACCAGGTCCGTGCCCGGGCCCCGGAAGTGGAGGGCGTGGAAGCGCCGCTCGTTCAAGTAGGCCACCTTTTGGTGGAGGTTGCGGTTGTGGGCCTCCCAGGCGGCCACGGGGTCTTCGGCATCCGCCCGGGTGGCCTGGAAGATGGCCTGCCAGAGCCTGGCCACTGCTTCCTCCTCGGGAAGGCCGGGGAAGACCGCTTTGGCCCAGCCAGGGTGGGCGTAGGGCACGATGGTCCAGTTGGTGACGAACTGGCTGATGGCCTCCAGCGCGGGTTTGTAGGCTCGGCTCTGCGCCTGTTGCGCCCGGCCGATGCGCTCGGGGGGCAGGCCCTCCAAGGCCTTGGGGTCGTTGCCGGAAACCGCCAGACGGGCCGCCCCTTCGCGGAAGGCCTTGGCCATGCCCTCGTAGAGCCAGGCTGGGGCTTTGTCCAGGCCTTCCTCGGGCGCCAGGGAGAGCCGCTTACGGGCTATCGCGTTGTCCCCGTAGATGACCGTGAAGAGGCTGGCCCCGTGTCCATATGCTTTTTCCGCTAGAAGGCGGACAAAGTCCACCGCCTCGATGGGGGCGGTGGCGATGACCTCCTGCCCCTTCTCCAGGTTTAGCCCCACGCGGATGGCCAGCTCGGCCAGCTTCTCTAGGTTTTCCTGAAAGGCGCTCACGCCCCCAAGTCTTGCCTCCCGGGGAGCTTCCGTCAAGCCTTGGGACAGCTTCGGGGCCTTCCCAGGAGGAGGGCAAGGCCGGCCAAAAGCAGGAGGAAAGGCCGGTAGCTTTCCCAGAGGAAAGCCGCCGCCACCAGGAAGAGGGCGAGGAGGTACCGCCAGGCGGACATGTGGCCATGCTACTACAAGGGGACATTTTTCACCCGCGGGAGGGTTAAGGTGGGGAAGAGGTGAAGCCTATGCGTCCCATCACCGTGGACGGCAATGAGGCGGTGGCCCGGGTGGCCTACCGCCTAAGCGAGGTGATCGCCATTTATCCCATAACCCCGTCCAGCCCCATGGCGGAGCTTTCCGACGAGTGGGCGGCCAGGGGGGAGCCCAACCTCTTCGGGCTGGTCCCCAAGGTGGTGGAGATGCAGTCCGAAGGCGGGGCGGCGGGGGCGCTTCACGGGGCCCTGCAGGAAGGGGTTTTGGCCACCACCTTCACCGCCAGCCAGGGCCTTCTCCTCATGATCCCCGACATGTACAAGATCGCCGGCCAGGCCCTTCCAGGGGTTATTCACGTGGCCGCCCGCTCCCTAGCCACCCATGCGCTTTCCATCTTCGGGGACCACCAGGACCTCTACGCGGTCAGGCCCACGGGGTGGGGCCTCCTGGTTTCGGACTCGGTGCAGGCGGCCCAGGACCTAGCGGCCATCGCCCACGCCTCCGCCTTGCAGGCCAGCCTTCCCGTCCTCCACGCCATGGATGGGTTCCGCACCTCCCACGAGGTGCAGAAGATCCTGCCCCTTTCCGACCGGGAGCTCAGGGCCCTCTTCCCCTTTGAGGCCCTCGAGGCCTTCCGTAAGCGCGCCCTTACCCCCGAGGCTCCGGCCATCCGGGGCACGGCGCAAAACCCCGACCACTACTTCCAAAACCGCGAGGCCATCAACCCCTTCTACCGCCGCTTTCCCCAGGTGGTGGCCGAGACCATGGCCCGCTTCGGGGAGATCACCGGGCGCCGCTACCTCCCCTACGAGTACTTCGGCCACCCGGAGGCGGAAAGGGTGGTGGTGGTCATGGGCTCGGCCTCCTGGGCGGTGGAGGAGGCGGTGGAGTACCTCCTCCGGCGCGGGGAGAAGGTGGGGATGGTTCGCGTAAGGCTCTACCGGCCCTTCCACGTGGAGGGTTTCCTCGCCGCCATTCCCAAGACGGTCCGCAAGGTGGCGGTTCTGGACCGGGGCAAGGAACCGGGGGCGGTGGGGGAGCCCCTCTTCCAGGAGGTGGCGGCGGCCTTTGCCCTCAGGGGCGGGGAGGTGCCTGTTCTCGTGGGCGGGCGCTACGGGCTTTCCTCCAAGGAGTTCACCCCGGCCATGGCCCTGGGGGTTTTTGAGGAGCTTGCCAAAGAGCGCCCCCGTCACGGCTTCACCGTGGGCATCGTGGACGACGTGACGGGCACGAGCCTCCCTTATCCCGAGGTGGACTTTGAAGACCCGGCCTCGGTGCGGGCGGTCTTCTTTGCCCTGGGGGCGGACGGCACCGTGAGCGCCAACAAGAGCACCATCAAGATCATCGGGGAGGAGACGCCCCTTTACGCCCAAGGGTACTTCGTCTACGACTCCAAGAAATCGGGCTCCCGTACGGTGAGCCACCTGCGCTTCGGTCCCAATCCCCTGAACAAGCCCTACCTGGTGCGGCGGGCGAACTTCGTGGGCATCCACCAATGGGGTTTCCTGGAGCGCCTGCCCATGCTGGACGTGGCGGAGGAGGGGGCCACGGTCCTCATCAACAGCCCTTACCCCAAGGAGGAGGTCTGGGACCGCCTGCCCAAGCCCGTGCAGGAGGAAATCCTCAGAAAGAAGCTCAAGGTCTACGTAGTGAACGCTTACGACCTGGCCCGCCAGGTGGGGTTGCCGGGGCGCATCAACACCATCATGCAGGCCGCCTTCTTCAAGCTTTCCGGAGTGCTCCCTGAGGAAGAGGCCAAGGCCCGCATCAAGAAGGGCATTGAGAAAACCTACGGCAAGCGGGGCCGATCGGTGCTGGAAAGGAACTTCCAGGCGGTGGAGCTGGGTTTTGAGGCAGTGGAACCCCTGCCCATACCCGGAAGGATCACCTCGGAAAAGGAACTGGTGCCCCCTATGGTGGACCACCCGCCTGCCTTTGTGCGGGAGGTGCTTGGGCCCATTGCCCTGGGGCTCGGCGACGCCTTGCCGGTTTCCGCCTTTCCCCCGGATGGAACCTACCCCACGGGGACGGCCAGGTACGAGAAGCGGGGCATCGCCGAGTTCGTGCCCACCTGGGACCCGAAGGTGTGCGTGCAGTGCGGGAAGTGCGTCTTGGTCTGCCCCCATGCGGTGATCCGGGCCAAGGTGGTGCCCGAGGGGGCCTTGGCGGGTGCCCCTGAGGGCTTCCCCCACCGCAAGGCCATGTGGAAGGAGCTTTCCGGGGAGTTTACCCTGGCCATCAGCCCGGACGACTGCACGGGGTGCACCCTCTGCGTGGAGGCCTGCCCGGCCAAGGACAAGCAGAACCCCAGTCGCAAGGCGCTGAACATGGCACCGCGCCTCGAGGTGCGGGAAGAGATGAACCGGCACTGGGACTTCTTCCTCTCCCTTCCGGAAACCCCCAGGGCCGGCCTTAAGCTCCACACCGTGAAGGATGTGCAACTTCTGGAGCCTTTGTTTGAGTTCCCTGGGGCCTGCGCGGGCTGCGGGGAAACCCCCTACCTGAGGCTCCTCTCCCAGCTCTTCGGGGACCGCCTGGTCGTGGCCAACGCCACCGGGTGCAGCTCCATCTACGGGGGGAACCTGCCCACCACCCCCTGGAGCAAGAACAAGGAGGGCCGGGGCCCCGCCTGGGCCAACTCCCTCTTTGAGGACAACGCCGAGTTTGGCTTGGGGATGCGCCTCGCCCTGGACAAGAAGGCAGAGTACGCCAGGAAGCTTTTGCCCAGGTTCCGTGAGGTGCTGGGGGAGGAGCTTTTGGCGAGGCTCCTTAAGCCCGTGGGGCCAGAGGAGGTGGAGGCGAGGCGCCAGGATGTGGCCCTCTTGCGGGAGCGGCTTGGGGGCCTGGAGGACCCCAGGGCCCGGGACCTCCTGGCCGTCGCCGATGCCCTCATCCCCCACTCGGTCTGGATTGTGGGCGGGGACGGCTGGGCCTACGACATCGGCTACGGCGGCCTGGACCACGTGCTCTCCAGCGGGGCCAACGTGAAGGTCCTGGTCCTGGACACCGAGGTCTACTCCAACACCGGCGGGCAGGCCTCCAAGGCCACGGGGCTCGGGGCGGTGGCCAAGTTCGCCACGGCGGGCAAGGCCACGCCCAAGAAGGACCTGGCCTTCATGGCCATGAGCTACGGGCATGTGTACGTGGCCCAGATCGCCATGGGGGCGAACGATGCCCACACGGTGAAGGCCTTCCTCGAGGCCGAAGCCCACCAAGGCCCCGCCCTCCTCATCGCCTACAGCCACTGCATCGCCCACGGCATCGACATGGCCAAGGGCATGGACCACCAGAAGCTGGCGGAGCGCTCCGGCTACTGGCCGCTTTTCCGCTACCTCCCCGGCCAAGGCCTCTTCCTGGACTCCAAGCCCCCCACCCTGCCCCTCAGGGAGTACCTCTACGCGGAAAACCGCTACCGCCTCCTACTCCAGACCCACCCCGAGGAGGCCGAGGCCTTCCTCAAGGCAGCGGAGGAGGCGGTGAGGGCCAGGTGGGAAAGGCTTTCCCGCATGGCGGCCTCCAAGGAGGCCGTGGCAAGCTGAGGAGGATGTATGGACCTGAGGACCACGTACCTGGGCTTGGCCTTGGAGCACCCCCTGGTGGCCTCCGCTTCACCCCTGACCGAAAAGCTGGACGGGTTCTTGCGCCTGGAGGACGGGGGGGCGGCGGCCATCGTCATGCACTCCCTTTTTGAGGAGCAGGTGACCCTCGAGGAGGAGATGCTGGACCACTACCTCCACTACGGCCACGAGAGCTACGCCGAGGCCCTAAGCTACTTCCCCAAGGCCCACGAGTACCGCCTGACCCCCGAGCGGCACCTGGACCTCCTCGCCCGGGCCAAGGAGCGGGTGTCCGTCCCCATCATCGCCAGCATCAACGGGGTGAGCCGGGGGGGCTGGGTGGAGTACGCCAAGCTTCTGGAAGACGCAGGGGCAGACGCTATAGAGCTCAACCTCTACTACATTCCCACCGACCCCACCCTTTCCGGGGCGGAAGTGGAGGCCATGTACCTGGATACCATCCGGGCGGTGGTGGAAAGCGTGCGCATCCCCGTGGCGGTTAAGGTGGGGCACGCCTTCACCGCCTTCGCCCACTTCGCCAAACAGGTGGAAGCCACAGGGGCCCGGGCCCTGGTCCTCTTCAACCGCTTCTACCAACCCGACTTCGACCTGGAGACCCTTTCGGTGGTGCCCACCCTGAGCCTTTCCCGCCCCTACGAGGCCCTTTTGCGCATCCACTGGATCGCCCTCCTCTACGGCCGGGTCGGCCTGGAGCTGGCCTTGACGGGGGGTGTGCATTCGGGAAAGGAGGCGGCCAAGGGGCTTTTGGCTGGGGCGCAGGTGGTGATGATGACCTCGGCCGTCCTGGAAAAGGGGCCCGGGCACTTCCGTACCGTACTGGAGGAACTCAAGACCTTTATGGAGGAAAAAGAGTACGCAAGCGTGGGGGAGATGCGGGGGGTGATGAGCTACCTTAAGGTGGCGGAACCCGCCGCCCTAGAGAGGTCCAACTACCTTAAGGTTCTGGGCTCGTATCGCCTTCTTCCCTGAGGGCGTAAAACCCCTTTCCCAGGGCCACCACCGGGCTTCTGGACCAACGGGCTAAGGCGGAAAGCCGGATCTTGGCGATTTTTTCCGGCTCCTTCACCTCGGCCCAGAGCCCCGCTTCCTTCAAGCGGCGGCCCACCTCGGTGTAGTGAAGAGGGCGGCCCTCCTGTTTCAGCATCTCCAAAACCGCCTTGCGGAACCGGTCCGGTGGAGGCATGGGCAGGCCCAGTATACCCGTATAGTGAGGGCATGAGGAACCAGGAGCTGGCCCGCCTCTTTGAGGAGATCGGGCTCATGAGCGAGTTCTTGGGGGACAACCCCTTCAGGGTGCGGGCCTATTACCAGGCGGCTCGCACCCTGTATGACCTGGATACTCCCATTGAGGAGGTGGCCAAGGGAGGAAGGGAAGCCCTGCTGGCCCTTCCCGGGATTGGGCCCGATCTGGCGGAAAAGATCTTGGAGTTTATCAAAACCGGGGAGATTAGGAAGCACCGGGAGCTTGCAGAGCGGGTGCCAAAGGGGGTTTTGGCGGTGATGGAGGTGCCCGGGGTGGGGCCCAAGACTGCCCGGCAGCTCTACGACGAGCTGGGCATCGACTCCCTGGAAAAACTAAGGGAAGCCCTGGATAGGGGCGATCTCCTTCGCCTGAAGGGCTTTGGCCAGAAGAAGGCCGAGCGCATCCGAGAGGGCCTGGCCCTGGTGCAGGTGGCGGGCAAGCGAAGGCCCTTGGGAGCGGCGCTTTCCTTGGCGAGAAACCTCCTTGCTGCCATCCGGGATCTGCCCGGGGTGGAGAGGGCGGAACTTTGCGGGTCCGCCCGACGGTATAAGGACACGGTGGGGGACCTGGACTACCTGGTGGCCAGCGAAAGAAGCGAGGAGGTGGTGAAGGCGTTCGTGAAGCTTCCTCAGGTGAAGGAGGTGTACGCCCAGGGCAAGGAGCGGGCCACGGTGTTTTTGAAAAACGGCCTCCAGGTGGACCTGAGGGTGGTGCCGCCCGAGAGTTGGGGCTCCGGGCTCCAGTACCTCACGGGGAGCAAGGAGCACTCCATCCGGCTCCGGGGCCTTGCCCAGGAAAGGGGTTTGAAGCTTTCCGAGTACGGGCTTTTCCGCGGGGAGGAGCGCCTGGCTGGGGAGACGGAGGAAGGGATTTATGAAGCCCTGGGCCTCCCCTTCATCCCCCCACCCCTTAGGGAGGACCACGGGGAGATCGAGGCGGCCCTCGAGGGCCGTCTTCCTACCCTTCTGGAGCTTTCCCAGGTGAAGGGGGACCTCCAGGTCCACTCCACCTACTCCGATGGGCAAAACTCGTTGGAGGAGCTCTGGGAGGCGGCCAGGGCTCTGGGCTACGAGTACCTGGGGGTCACCGACCACTCCCCGGCGGTGCGGGTGGCGGGGGGGCCTTCCCCGGAAGAGGCCCTGAAGCGCATCGAGGCCATCCGCCGCTTCAACGAGGGCCACGGCCCCCCCTACCTGCTGGCGGGGGCCGAGGTGGACATCCGGCCCGATGGTTCCCTGGACTACCCGGACTGGGTTTTGCGGGAGCTGGATCTGGTCCTCATTTCCATCCACTCAAGCTTTAAGCTTTCCAAGGCCGAGCAGACCAAGAGGATCCTACGGGCCCTGGAGAACCCCTTCGTACACGTGCTGGCCCACCCCACGGCCCGCTTGATCGGCCGGAGGCCCCCCATCGAAGCCGACTGGGAGGCCATCTTCCGCAAGGCCAAGGAGCGGGGGGTGGCGGTGGAGATCGACGGCTACTACGACCGCATGGACCTCCCCGACGACCTGGCCCGGATGGCCTACGGGATGGGGCTTTGGATCAGCCTCTCCACCGACGCCCACCAAGCGGATCACCTGCGCTTCATGGAGCTGGCGGTGGGCACGGCGCAAAGGGCCTGGATCGGACCCGAGAGGGTGCTGAACACCCTCTCCTACGAAGACCTTATGGCTTGGCTCAAAGCCCGGCGAGGGCTTTAGCCCTTAGCAGGACTTCCAGGAACATCTCCCGGGTGAGCCGCCCCGTCTGGGTGTTCTGCCGGGAGACGTGATAGCTGGCGAGGAGGTGCTTGCCCTGGGGCAGGGGGTAGTGGGCCCCGTGGAAGAAGGGGTGGGCCGACTTCTTCAGGCCGAAGTGGTCCAGGAGGGCCTCGAGGGCCACCCTTCCCAGGGCGAGGTAGACCCGGGCCTCCGGCAGAAGCCCAAGCTCCACCCGGGTCCAGGCGCTACAGGCCAGGAGCTCTTCCCGGGTGGGCTTGTTCCCCGGCGGGGCGCAGCGCACCGCGGCGGTGAGGTAGACCCCAAAGAGCCGGAGGTCATCCCCGGGCTCACTGGTGGGCTTACTGGCGAGCCCCGCCTCGTAGAGGAGGGGATAGAGGAAGGTCCCGGAGGCGTCCCCGGTGAAGGGGCGGCCCGTGCGGTTGGAGCCGTGGGCCCCGGGGGCCAGGCCGAAGAGGACCAGCCGGGCCTGGGGGTCCCCGAAGCCGGGGACGGGCTTGGCCCAGTAGTGCCAGTCCCGGTAGGCCCGGCGCTTGGTTCGTCCCACCTCCTCCCGCCAGGCCACCAGCCGGGGGCAGAGGCGGCAGGCGGTGAGCTCCTCCCGGAAGCGGACCAGGTCCACGCCCCTAAGGGTAGCAAACCCCCGCCCCAAAGGGGCGGGGGCTAAGCGATCCCTTCCCTCAATAGGGGGAATCGAAGGGGCAGGCCTCAGGGCCCGGCTGGACAAAGGTCTGGTTGTTGTTGGCCCAGTCCAGGGCGTTCTTCAGGGCCTCCTGGTAGGTGCGCCAGGGATCGCCGGCAAAGGCCGTGGGGTGAAGGGCCAGCTCGGCGTCGGCCTCGGCCAGAAGGGCGCTCACCTGAGCGAAGCCCGCCGCGTTAGCGCTCTGGGTCCCTGGGGCGTAGACCAGGGCGCTTCCCTCCACGAACCCCGCCCGCACGTTCAGGTACATGGCCGCCATCTGGGCGGAGAGCATGTAGGCCATGTTGGTGGCATTGGCCCCGAGGAGCCAGGAGCGGAACTCGCTGTAGCTCGTGGGGTCAAAGGGGTTTCCGTTCGCCCCCACCAGGTGGAGGTTCCTAAGCTCCGCTAAGACCGTGTTCATCCCCAGGCCGTTCATGGTGTTCTGGCCGTTGCGGTTGCTCCAGAAGCCCAGGGTCCGGCCGCCCCCTGCGCCCAGGCAGACGTTGCCGAAGTCGGGGCCGTGGACATCGGCGGTGCCTACCGTGACCGTGCCCGAGGTGGGGGTGGTGTTGAGCCAGCGGCCCGCGGGCCACCAGCCGGGGGGCGGGGGCACCTCGGTGAGGGTGTAGCTGCCGGAGTTCTTAGGCACCAGGAAGCTGTACTGGCCGCTGGCGGAGGTGTAGGTCACCTCGGAGGGGGTGGGGGGTTCCTTCTCGACGCGCCAGCCGGGGATGGCGGGTTCCCCCGGATCCCAGATGCCGTTGGTGTTAGCGTCGTACCACTTGTAGCCCCAGATGACCACGTCCGCAGGCTCCTCACCCCGCATCCGCACCTTGAAGTTGTCCGTCTTGCTCTTGGCAGGCAGGAACCCGTGAACCCCGCTTTCTGGAGCGTAGTCCGCCACCCGGGTGACCCAGACCTTGTACTCGCCACCGGGGTTAGGGGTGTCGGCGTAGGGGAAGAGCTGCACGCTGATAGCCCCGGGGCACTTGCCCGCGCCCACCTGGCGGGTGCCTCCGTAAAGGGCCCCCGTGTACGCCACGAAGACCCCGCCCTGGACCCGCACCCGGCGGTGGTCGATGGGGTCGGTGGTGAGGAGGGTGCTCCCCGAGGGGTCGGTCACCTGGAAGTAGTACTCCCCGTCCGGCAGGCCGGCGGCGGTGCAGGGGGCGTTGGGGGGCGGGCCACCATTCAGGTAGACGTCCTCCTTGGCGTCGTAGACGTTGCCGTTCACCAGGGAGCCGTCCCCCAAGGTGGTGTAGATGGCCCCGGTGAGGGGAGCGTTGGCCGCCTGCAGGCTGGAGCTGCTGGCTCCCAGGGAGCCCGTCTGCCCGCCGCAGGCCGCCAGGACCAAGGCCAGGGCGGCCCCAGCCAGGAACCAAAACGCTCTAGTGGACCTCATAAAGACCTCCTTTCACCCTCAGCATGGGGGCAGGGGCGAAGGCAAGCAACGGGCTTTTGGTCTAGGTCTTTTTAAGCAAAAAGTCTTAAGGCTTTTGCACCAGGAGGCCTAGGCCTTTAGCGGGATAGATCAGCTCAGGAAGCGCACGTGGGCCAGCTGGTTCCGCTTCTTCACGCCCAGCTTCTGAAAGATGATGGAGAGGTGGGCCTTCACCGTCTTCACCGAGATGCCAAGCTCCTTGGCGATCTCCTCGTTGCTGAGCCCAAGGGCGGCCAGGGCCGCCACCTCCTTCTCCCGCTGTGTGAGGTGGGGAAGTGGCTCCCCCACCAGGGCCGCCACCACCCGCCTTTCCGCCCAGACCTCCCCCTGGGCCACGGCCCTCAAGGCCTTTTCCAGGACCTCGAGGCCCTGGTCCGGGTAGAGGTAGCCCCTGTACCCCTTCTTCAGGGCTTGGGTTGATTGGCCCGGGTCCTTGAGGAGAATCACCGTGGGCACCGGCGGCGGGGCGGGGACCTCCCGGTCGGCCTCCACCAGGCCCACCTGGGCCAGGAGGGGGTGCTCCACCACCTCGAAGCCCCGGGCCTTCAGGGCCTCTGCCAAGGCTTCCTGCTCGGCGTAGATGGGAAGCTGGAGCCAGACCTTCACCATGGCCTGGCCCCAGTTTACCCATATCCCCTGGCTTTACCCCTAGCGGGTGAGGTTGAAGTAGGTCTCCGCCAGGGGGATGCCCGCGTAGGAGACCGTGGTGCGGTAGCAGCCCAGGTTCCAGCCAGCCTGGGTCTTCAGGTTGAAGATGTAGTGGCCGCTGTCGGGATCGTAGCGCCAGGCGGTGGAGCCGGTGGGGTAGTCGTTGCCCTCGATTGCCTCCCCGCTTGTGGAGTTGCAGCTGCCGGTGTAGTGGAGGACAAGGCGCAGGCCGTCGGCCAGGTCCGTGGCGGGGGTGCCGTCGGCGTAGGTGGGCGGGTAGAACTTGTGGGGGATGGCGGAGCCCCGCTTGTGGGCGCTATACGGGGCGGCCATGCGCAAGGGGGGTAAGAAGCCTGCAGGGTTCACGTTCAGGGTCACGAAGACCTGGAAGCTGGCCTGGCTCTCGTTGGGGGTAGGGGGTGCGGCGCTTACGGGGGCGCGGTAGGTGGCGCTGTCCCTAGCAGTGCAGACCACGGTCTGGGTGGCCCCGATGGGGATGTGGCTCCCTTCCGCAGGGGTGCAGGTCACGGTTACGGGCTCCGACACCCCGTTGGGGTCGCTGGCGGAGATGCCGAGGTCGGCAAGGCTAAGGAGCCACCCCTGGAGGTTCTGGGCGACCCGGGTCACGGTGCCGCTCGGCAGGCCAGAGAAGACGGGCGGGGTGGAGTCCTCCACGTACACGGGGAAGCTCGCGCTGGCGGAAAGTCCCCCGGAGTCGGTTACGGAGCAGGTCACCGTGGTTTCGCCGATGGGGAAGAGGGAGCCGCTTGCTGGGGTGCAGACCACGCTCCCCGTGAGGTCCCCGTCCTCGAGGTCCGTGGCCGTGACCGAGAAGGCCACCTGGGCCCCGGCGGGGCCGGTGGCCTCTGCCAGGACGAAGTTGGGCACGGTGAGGGTAGGGGGCGTGTTGGGGGGAGGGGGGTCGGTGGCAGGGCAGGGGTTGAAGCTCACGTGGACGGTGACCTCGGACTGCCCAGGAGGTGTCTGGAGCCTTCCGGGACCGGAGCTGGGCTGGGGATCCCGGGGCTCCACCGTAAAGGCGCTGGTGCCCGTGGCAGGGGAACCCCCATTCCGCACGGTGAGCATCACCGTTTTGGGCTGGTCGCTGGCGCTTTGGAAGGTGACGGTGGCCTCATCCGACCCCACCCATGCCCCTGCCTCGTGGGTCCAGGTGGTGTAGACCTTGAAGGAGGCGGGGTAGGCCTGTCCGGGCGGTGTCTTGATGGCGTAGCTCACCTGCACCGTGCTTGGGGCCCCGTAGGCGCACCCGTCCACCGCCAGGGGGGTGGTTTGGGAGCCCACCAAGGAGGCCAGCTGGCCCTCGAGGTTCCCCTGGGGCCGGACCGCCACCCCCTTGGCGCTGGGGGCAGGGATCCCTTCCGTCACCACGATCTCCTGCGGCCCTACCTCCCCCTGTGGCCCGGAGCAGGCGGCGAGGAGAAGAAGGGCCAGCCCGCCGATAAGGGCCTTGGCATAGGGTTTCATCTCGGCTTCACCTCCCCTTCATGTCCAGGCTAGGTCCTCCGCCGCCCCAAGAAAACGGCCCAAAGTCCTAGGACTTTGGGCCGACCCCGGCGCCCTCGGGTTTCAGAGGGGGATGTTGTCGTGCTTCTTGAAGGGCCGTTCCTCCTTTTTGTCCCAGAGCATCCGCAGGTGCCGGTAAAGGATGCGCCGGGTGTGGGTGGGGTCGATGACGTCGTCGATGTAGCCCCGGGCCGCCGCCACCCAGGGGTTGTCGAAGGCCCGCTTGTACTCCTCGATTTTCCGGCGGCGGGTTTCCTCGGGGTTGGGGGAGGACTGGATCTCCTTGCGGTAGATGATGTTGGCCGCCCCCTCGGCCCCCATCACCGCCACCGCCGCCGTGGGCCAAGCCAGGACCACGTCCGCCCCCATGTCCTTGGAGTTCATGGCCAGGTAGGCCCCCCCGTAGGCCTTGCGGGCGATGAGGGTGATCTTGGGCACCGTGGCCTCGGCGTAGGCGAAGAGCATCTTGGCCCCGTGGCGGATGATGCCCCCGTGCTCCTGGGCCACCCCGGGCAGGAACCCGGTCACGTCCACCAGGGTGAGGAGGGGGATGTTGAAGGCATCCATGGTGCGGATGAAGCGGGCGGCCTTGTCGGAGGCGTTGATGTCCAGGGCCCCGGCCATGAAGCGGGGGTTGTTGGCGATGACCCCCACGGGGTAGCCGCCAAGCCTTCCCAGGCCCACGATGATGTTCCGGGCGAAGCCCGGCTGGATCTCCAAAAACTCCCCCTCGTCCAGGAGGGTCCTGATGACCTGGTGCATGTTGTAGGGCCTTTTGGCATCCGGATGGACGATCTCCAGGAGCTCCGGAGTGGGGCGGTGGGGGTCGTCCTTGGGCTCCAGGACCGGGGGTTTTTCCCGGCTGTTTTGCGGCAGGTAGGAGAGGAGCTTTTTGATGAGGTCCAGGACCTCCTGGTCGTCCTTGCCCTCCAGGTGGGCCACCCCGCTCCTTTCCATGTGCACCTCCGCCCCGCCCAGCTCCTCAAAGCTCACCTCCTCCCGGGTCACGCTCCGGATCACCTCGGGGCCGGTGATGAACATGTAGCTGGTCCCCCGGCTCATGAGGATGAAGTCGGTCATGGCCGGGCTGTAGACCGCTCCCCCGGCGCAGGGCCCCAGGATGGCGGAGATCTGCGGCACCACCCCGGAGTAGATGGCGTTGCGGTAGAAGACCTCCCCGTACCCGGAGAGGCTGTCCACCCCTTCTTGGATGCGGGCCCCGGCGGAGTCGTTGAGGCCGATGATGGGGGCCCCCACCTTGGCCGCCAGGTCCATGAGGCTGGCGATTTTACGCCCGTGCATCTTGCCCAAGGACCCTCCCAAGACGGTGAAGTCCTGGCTGAAGACGAAGACCAGGCGGCCCCCGATGGTGCCGTAGCCCGTCACCACCCCGTCGGCCGGGGCCTCGAGGCCCTCCATGAGCCCGGTTTCCAGGTGCTCGGCGAAGGGCATGAGCTCCACGAAACTTCCCTCGTCCAGGAGGTAGTCTATTCGCTCCCGGGCGGTGAGCTTCCCCTGCTGGTGTTGCTTGCGGATGCGCTCCTCTCCTCCCCCGAGGAGGACCCTTTTTCGCCTTTCCTCCAGCTCGGCCAGTAGCTCATCCAGGATAAGCTTAGCGTTATCGGCCATACTGCTTGCATGATAAACTGAGAAGCCGGGTTTGCTTCCACAGTAAGGGGGCCCGGCAGGGGAGGTGAGAGGAGTGAAGCGCTGGTTAGGCCTGGTCTTGTTGCTGGCGGTGGCACTTCTTGTGGTCTGGGCTGGGTACCAGGGCTATGCCCGCCTCCGGGCCCTCGAGGGCCGGGTGGCTGCCTTGGAAACCCGGGTTCAGTCTCAGGAAGAGGCCCTCAAAGCCTTGGCGGAGCGGGTGGGCAAGTTGGAAGGTGAGGTCTTCAAGGCCCCGGCTCCTCCTCTTTCCCTGCCCGAGGTGCCTCCCGCGCCTGGTGCTCCTGCTTGGCCCTACGCGGTGGGGGTGGTGGTGGCCGCAGTGCTCCTTTTCTTCCTGTTGCAGCTTCTTCGGGACAATCGGCGGCAGGAGGAGGCCAGGGGGCAAGAACCCCCTTCCCAGGAGAGCCTCGAGGCCTCCCGCATGGAGGACGAAGGAGCCCCTCCCCCCAGGAAGGGGTAGCAGGGCCCGGCCTCCGGGTGGGCGGGGTGGAGGAGTACCCCTGCCCACCCTTTTTTACCGGCCAAGCCTAATCCTTTAGCCTTTTCACCGCCTGGATCAAGGCGGGGAGGACCTGGTGTACGTCCCCCACGATGCCGTAGTCGGCGTGCTTGAAGATGGGGGCCTCGGGGTCTTTGTTCACCGCCACGATGTACTTGCTCTTGTTCATTCCCGCAAGATGCTGGACCGCCCCGGAAACTCCCAGGGCGATGTACAGGGAGGGTTGCACGGTTTTCCCCGTCTGGCCCACCTGTTCGCTGTAGGGCCGCCAGCCGGCATCCACCACCGCCCGGGTGGCTCCCACGGCCCCGCCCAGAAGGGCGGCAAGCTCCTCCACTTGCTTGAAGGCCTCGGGGCTACCCATACCCCGGCCGCCCGTGACCACCACATTTGCCTCGGTGAGGGAAACACCCTTTTTCTCCTCCTGCACCCTCTCCAGCACCTCCACGGTGGGAACCGAGGGGATGGAAAGCGCCACCACCTGGCCCACCTGGCCCAGGGGTTCCGCCAGGGGAGTGGTGTTGGGTTTCACCGTGAGGACCACCGGGGGAGCGCTTTTCACCTTCTGGGTCACCCGGTTCAGGTAGGCGTAACGGGTGGCGTAGACCCATTCCCCTTCCGCCCAGGACTCCAGGGTGTCCTCCAGAAGCCCCGCTTTGAGGGCATAGGCCACCCGGCCCAGGTAGGCCCGGCTCTGCCTCGAGGAGGGCGCCAGGATGGCCTTGGCCCCTGCCTTGGCCGCTTCCAGCACCCCAGCCGCCCACCGCTCGGCAGTGTAGGGGCCGAGCTCGGCCACGTAAAGGGTTTCCACGTAGCCTCGGGCCTCTTCCACGGGGGCTTGGCCTTCCGCCAAAAGCACCCCGGCCACCCCTTCTCCAAAGGCCTCGGCCAGCTTCCGGGCCCGGGTGAGGGCCTCGAGGCTCGCCTTCCTCAGCCTGCTGCCGTCGTGGTCCAGCACCACCAGGATCATGGGCTACCTCCTAGATGACCTTGGCTTCCTCGTGGAGAAGCCGCACCAGCTCCTCCGCCGCTGCCGCCGGGTCCTTGCCGTCCAGGATCTTCCCCAAACGGGCCTTTTCCTGGATGCTCTCCTCCAGGATCTCCACCCTGGCCCCACCCTGGAAGGCCACCTTGCGGATCTCCTTCTTCTTGGCCTTCATGATGCCGGGCAGGGTGGGGTAGCGGGGCTCGTTCAGGCCTTGTTGCGTGGTGAAGACGGCAGGAAGCCGGACCCTCACCCACTCGGCCCCTTCGTCCAGGTCGTGCTTGGCCTTGGCGGTTTCCCCTTCCAGCTCGAGGGCCGTGGTCCAGGCCACCACCGGCACGCCCAGGGCTTCCGCCAGGGCCCCGCCTAGGGCCTGGCTATCCCAGTCCGCCTGTTGCCCGCCCGTGAGGATGAGGGTTGGGGATTCCTCCTTCAGGATAGGGGCCAGGGCCTCGGCCACGGTCACGGGATCCGCATAGCCCTCGTAAACCACGTGGATGCCCCGATCCATCCCCATGGCCAAGGCGGTGCGGATGGCCTCCTCCGTGCGCTCCGGGCCAAAGCCCACCACGATGGCCTCGCCCCCGTGCTTCTCCTTTAGGCGAAGGGCTTCCTCCACCCCGTACTCGTCCATTTGGTCCAGGATCAAGGTGGCCCCGGAAAGGTCCACCCGATCCCCCTGGATCCTGAGCCTGCTTTCCCCATCGGGTACCTGCCTGATGACCGCCACGAACTTCATCCCTCACCTCCTATTCCGCCAGGATGTGCCTGGCGATGATGAGCCTCTGGATCTCGTTGGTGCCCTCGTAGATCTGGTTGAGCTTCACGTCCCTCAAGAGCTTCTCCACCGGGAACTCCCGCACGTACCCATAGCCCCCGTGGATCTGGATGGCCTGGTTGGCGGCTTCAAAGGCGATCTCCGAGGCGTAGGCCTTGGCGATGGCGCTGGCGTGGGCGTGGGGAAGGCCCTGGTCGGCAAGCCAGGCGGCGTAGTAGGTGTACATGCGGGCGGTTTCGATGCCGATCAGCATATCCGCCAGCTTGAACTGGATGGCCTGGAAGTTGGCAATGGGCTGGCCGAAGGCCTCCCGCTCCTTGGCGTACTTCTTGGCCTCGTCCAGGGCCCGCCGAGCCACCCCCACGCTGCCCGCCGCCACGGGGATGCGGGTTTTGTTGAGGGTGTTCATGGCGATCTTGAAGCCCTCGCCCTCCTCCCCCAGGCGGTTGGCCACGGGCACCTTCACGTCCTCAAACACCAGCTCGTAGGTGCCGGAGGCCCTTTGGCCCATCTTGCCGTGGATCTTTACGGCGCTAAAGCCCGGGGTACCCTTTTCCACCACCAGGGCCACCACCCCCTTGTGGCGGAGCTCGGGGTTCAGGGTGGCGAAGACCACCACCCACTCGGCCTCGCCCCCGTTGGAGATCCACATCTTGGTGCCGTTGAGGATGTAGTAATCCCCCTGGCGCACCGCCCTGGTCTTGAGGGCGGCGGCATCCGAGCCGTTTCCCGGCTCGCTGAGGGCGAAGGCGGCCAAGGCGGGTTTCTCGGTAAGGGGCTTGAGGAACCTACGCTTTTGCTCCTCGGTGCCGGCCAAGAGCACAGGGGTGATTCCCAGGTCGCTGGCCATGGGGATGGTGTAGATGCCCATGCAGGCGTAGGCCAACTCTTCCCCCACGATGACCTCGTCCAGCATCCTGAGGCCCATCCCCCCGTACTCCTCGGGGATGATGGCGTTCAGGAGGCCTACCTCGTGGAGCTTTTCTATGACCGGCCAGGGCACCTCTTCCTTCTCGTCGTACTCCTGGGCCACGGGGAGGATCACCTCCTTGGCGAAGCGCCGGGCCAGGGCCTGGAGCTGCCGTTGTTCCTCGGTGAGGCTGAAGTCTATGGGCATAACCTCCTCCTTGGCGGCCTGCCAGGGGTGGGGCCTAGGGCCCGCTCTTTGACCCAGTCTAAGATTTTGCCCACCCCCTTGCAACCCCGCCCCCATGCTACCATTGGAGGCAGATGAGAGCCTCGGGCCAGCTGGAGATCCTTGGACGCTTCCAGAGAGCCTTATTAAGAGATTTGGAGCCCGTGCAAATACTTCGCAACCTCCTCGAGGTGGCCACGGAGGAAGGGGTGGAGCGGGCAGCCCTCTTCCTCTACCGCCGGGAAACCCGGGAGCTTATGGGAGAGGTGGCCTCGGGCCGGGGCCGCCACTATACGGTTTCCGCCATCGCCCTTCCCCTATACGCAAAGGGGCCTGTGCAGGAGGCCTTTTTCGCTGAGGGCCCTGTGCGGCGGGGAGAGGAATGGCTTTTGCCGGTGGTGGGGGAGGAGGCCTCCTACTGCTGGGCCGATCCCGAGGCCCGCTGTACGGTCCGCCCCCGGGCCACCTGGGAAACCCGCTTCCTGGTCTGTCCCAGTTGCCCTTACTTTGCGCCCAAGGGGGTGTTGAGCCTGGAAGGAGTCCCCCAGATCCTGAGGCCTCTTCTGCCCCTTCTGGCCCAGCTTACGGCCCTGGCCTTGAAAAACGGAGAGCTCCTGTCGGAACGAAACCGGGCTTTGGCCGAGCTTTCCCGCCATGCGGAGGCCTTATCCCACGTGAGCGCCTTGGCCCGGGAGGTGGTCAGGGCCCTGGAGCCCGCTGCCGTGCTGGAAACCCTGGCCCAGGCCCTTTCAGGGCGCTTTGGTTTCTTCCGGGTGACCGTGGCCCTGGTGAAGGGGGAGAAGGGCAAGGACTACCTGGAGGGCTACCTCACGGTGCGGGGAAAAGACGTGTACTGGACGGAGGGCATCAGCCGCATCCGCCTGTCCCTGGCTTCTTCTCCGGATCCCCTGGCCAAGGCGGTGCGGGAACGGAGGACCCTGGTTGTGGCAAGGGAGAGCCTGCCCCCGGAAGTGGCCCAGGAGATGGGTCCCAGCGTGGCCTTTGTCCCCATCCTGGCTGAGGAAGAGGCCTTGGGGGCGGTGTCCGTGGACCACGGGCCTGGGGGGCCAGGGGTGAGCGAGGCGGAGGTGCGTTACGTGGAGCTCCTTGCGGGCGTGGCGGGGGTGGCCCTCAGGAATGCCCAGCTTTACCGGGAAAAGAAGGAGCTTTCCCTGGCCTTGGCTGCGGAGCGGGGGCGGCTTTTCCAGGTTCTGGAGGAGCTTCCCGACGGCGTGGTGGTGCTTTTTGGTTCCGAGGGTTTTGCCAACGGAAAGGCCCGCCAGGCGCTTGCCGTGGGGTCCACGGTGTCCCTCGAGGACCTGCCCGCAGCCCTAGGGCCTGCCTTGGAAGGAGGAAGGCTGGAGTTCAGCCTGAGAGGGGCTACGTATAGCGTCCGGGGAAAACAGGTGGGGGAGATGCGGGTCTTGGTTCTCCACGACATCACTGAGCGCACCCGTATGGAAAGGGCCCTGAGGGAGCAGGTGGCCTTCACCCAGACCTTGGTGGACCTGGCCAAGGAAGCCTTGCGCCAGCCGGGTCTCGCTCCGTTGACCGGCGCCATCGTCAAGCGTCTGCAAGCCCTCTTTGGCGCGGATGAGGGGTTGCTCTTGGCGGAGGAGGGGGGTAGCCAAAGGGTGCTTTACAGCACTTGTGCCCTTCCTGGACCCCTTCCCCGGCCCAATCTTCTGGAAAAAGCCCTTATGGAGGGAAAGCCCCTGGGGGCAGGGGTCCTGGAGGTACAGGATTGCGGGGTGGCGCAGACGCTGGGCCTTCAGAGCGCCTTGGTGGTTCCCTTCCGGGCGGGGGGGTTCCGGGGTGGACTCTTGCTGGGCTTTCAGCGGGAGAGGCGTTTTTCCGATAGGCTCCTCTCCCGGCTGGATCAGGTGGGGACCCTGCTGGCTTTGGTGCTGGAAAAGGCCCGCTTTTTGGAACTGCTGGAGGCCGAGGAGGAGCGCCTCAAGGCGCTTTTAGAGCACTCCCAGGGCGTGGTCTACGTGCTGGATGGGGAAGGGTTTATCCGTTATGTGAGCCCCAGCGTGGGCCCGGTGCTGGGCTATGACCCCGAAGGGTACAAAAGCGCTCCCTTAAGGGCCCTGGATTTCGTCCACCCTGAGGACCGAGCGCTGGCGGAGGCCCTGTTCTACGAGCTTTTGAGCCACCCGGGGGAGGTCCTCACCGGGGAGTTCCGGGTCCTTCACGCGGACGGCACCGCGATTCCCGTGGAGGCCTGGGGGCGGAACCTCCTGGCTGACCCCCGGGTGCAAGGGGTGGTGGTGGACCTGCACGACCTCCGTCCCAGGCTGGAGGCCGAGCGGCTTAAGGGGGAGTTCATCGCCGCCGTAAGCCACGAGCTCCGCACCCCTTTGGCGGTGATCATGGGCCTGGCCGAGCTTCTTCGCGAAGAGGGGCTTTCTCCCTCGGCCCGGGAGTCGGTGGACCTTATCCTGGAAAGCGCCTTCCGGCTCAAGACCATGGTGGATAACCTCCTGGACACCAGCCGCCTCGAGGCCGGCCGCTTTGAGGTGAGCCGAAGACCCGTGAACCTGAGGCCCCTTCTTCAGGACCTGGCCAGGAGCTTCCAGGGGGTGGCCCGGCTTTCGGGGGTGGAGTTCCGCGTGGAGGTGGCCGAGCTGCCCGTGATGGAGGCTGACCCTGACCGCCTGGTGCAGGTGGTGGGCAACCTGCTTTCCAACGCCTTCAAGTTCACCCCGCCGGGCGGGCAAGTCTGTCTTCGGGCCCGGCAGGAAGGGGATAGGGTGCTCCTGGAGGTGGAGGACACGGGTCCCGGCATTCCCAAGGAGGAGCTTCCCAAGCTCTTCCAACGCTACGCCCGGGCCAAGAACGCCCAGACCCGGGGGGTTTCGGGCACGGGGCTTGGCCTTTTCATTTCCAAGCACATCGTGGAGGCCCATGGGGGCCAGATTGAGGTGGAAAGCGAGGAGGGAAAAGGAAGCCTCTTTAGGGTTATCCTGCCTGTATATGGCCCGCATCCTTCTGGTTGAGGACGAACCCTTGGTGGCCCACCTGGTGCGCCGCATCCTGGAGCGGGCCGGGCACCAGGTGGACTGGGCCTCTTCCGGCCAGGCGGCCTTGGACAAGCTTTCGGAATCCTACGATCTCGTGGTGTGCGATCTGGTGATGCCCGGGGTATCGGGCCTCGAGGTGATTCAAAGGATACGGGCCTTGGGCCTCTTTACCCCCATCCTGGCCCTTTCCGCCAGCGTTTCCGAGAAAAGCCGGCGGGAGGCCCTCGAGGCGGGGGCGCAAGCCTTCCTGGGCAAACCCTTTGAAACCCAGACCCTGTTGGCCCAGGTGGACCGCCTGTTGACCCGGGAGGACGGGTAACGGAGCTTTGGATGGCCTAAATGACCCAGGGCGGGTTGGTGTATACTTATAAGGGAGGAAGGTATGAGGCGAAGGCAGTTTCTCAAAGGGGTAGGGGTGGGTCTAGCAGCAAGCCTTTCCTACGGGGCCTTTGCCCAGGCCGCCCCGCAGGTGCGCTGGCGGCTTGTTTCCAGTTACCCGAGGAGCCTGGATACCCTCTATGGCGGTGCCGAGGATCTGGCCAAGCGGGTGGCAGAGCTCACCGGGGACCGTTTTCAGATCCGGGTCTACCAGGCGGGGGAGATCGTTCCTGGAGGCCAGGTGCTGGATGCGGTCCAGCAGGGCACGGTGGAGGCGGGCCACACCTATGGCCCTTTCTATGTGGGAAAGAACCCCACCCTGGCCTTTGACGGGGGCGTGCCCTTTGGCATGACCTACCGCCAGCACAACGCCTGGATGCGCTACGGCGGAGGGCTGGAGCTGTTGCGCCAGGTCTACGCCGACTTTGGCGTGCTTCAGTTCCCGGGAGGCAACACCGGGGCCCAGATGGGGGGATGGTTCCGCAAGGAGATCCGGACTTTAGCCGACCTCAAGGGCTTGCGCATGCGCATTCCTGGCCTTGGCGGCCTGGTGATGGGGCGGCTTGGGGTGGTGCCCCAGACCCTGGCCGCTGGGGATATCTACCCGGCCTTGGAGCGGGGTACCATCGACGCCACCGAGTTTTCTGGCCCCTACGACGACGAGAAGCTGGGCTTTTACAAGGTGGCCCGCTACTACTACTACCCCTCCTTCTGGGAACCCAGCGCCCAGCTTTCCTTCCTGGTTTCCCAAAGGGAGTGGCAACGCCTTCCCAAGGAGTTCCAGGAGGCCTTCCAGGTGGCAGCTGCCGAGGTCAACCTCACCATGATGGCCAAGTACGACGCCCAGAACCCCCCGGCCCTGAACCGCCTTCTCAAGGCGGGGGTGCGGTTGCGCCGCTGGCCCGCGGAGATCATGAGGAAGGCCCTCGAGGAAGCCCGGGCCCTTTACGAGGAACAGGCGGCCAAGGACGCCACCTACCGCAAGGTGTACTCCGCTTACTGGGCCTTCCGCAACGAACAGTACCGCTGGTTCGCCGTGGCCGAGCTGGGCTATGAAAGCTTCGCCTTCCCCACCGTCTAAGGGGGCTTGTCAGTCCAGTTTCTCCAGGCGCACCGCCGCCACCTTGTACTCGGGGATGCGGCTTGTGGGATCCAGGGCGTCCAAGGTCAAGCGGTTGGCGGGGGCCTCGGCGAAGTGGAAGGGGGCATAGACCACCCCTTCGGGGGTGCGGTCCGTGACCCAGGCCCGGGCCCGGATGCGGCCCCGGCGGCTCACCACCTGGATGATCTCCCCGTCGTGGATCCCTAGCCGTCCGGCGTCCTTGGGGTTCACCTCCACCTTGAGCTCTGGATACGCTTCCTGGAGCCGGCTGTTGCGGCTTAGGGTGCCCCCGTGCCAGTGGTAGAGCACCCGGCCGGTGGAGAGGACAAGGGGGTACTCCTCCGAGGGGGTTTCCGCCGGCGGGGTGAAGTGGACTGGGATAAAGCGGGCCTTCCCCGAGGGGGTGTTGAAGCGCTCTCGGAAGAGCACCGCCTCGCCTGGGTGGTCCTCCTGGGGGCAGGGCCAACGCACGCCTTCCCCCTCTAGGCGCCGATAGGTGATCCCGCCCACCATTTCCGGAACCGCCTGGCGGATCTCCTCCCAGATGGCCTCGGGGCCCGGGTGGAGGGTCCAGGGGCGGCCCAGGGCCTGGGCCAGGCGTTTCCCCAGTTCCCGGGTGATCCACCAGTCGGGACGGGCCTCGCCTGGGGGATCCAGGATTTTCCGCACCCGTTGGACCCGGCGGTCGGTGTTGGTGAAGGTGCCGTCCTTCTCCAGGAAGCTGGCCGCCGGCAGGACCACGTGGGCAAAGGGAGTGGTCTCGTTTTCCAGGATGTCCTGGACGATGAGGAAGGGGAGGGCTTCCAGCTGGGCCTTCAGATGGTCTTGGTAAGGCTCGCTGGTCACAGGATCCTCCCCGATGAGGTAGATGGCCTCCACCTCGGGGATTCTCTCGAAGACCTCGGTCATGCGCAGGCCGGGGTCGGGGTTCAAGGGGGTTGCCCAAAGGGCTTCAAAGCGCCTTCTGACCTCCTGGTCCGCCACCTTCCAATACCCTGGGAGGACATCGGGCAAAGCCCCCATGTCCCCGGCCCCTTGCACGTTGTTCTGGCCCCGCAAGGGGTTCAGGCCCGCCCCCTCCTTCCCCACCTTGCCTGTGAGCAGGGCCAGGTTCACCAGGGCCTGAACGGTGGCCGTTCCCTTGGTGTGCTGGGTGAGACCCATGGCCCAGTAGGTCCCGGCCCTTTCCGTGGTGGCGTAGAGCCGGGCGGCCAGGGCGATCTTTCCCCTTTCCACCCCGGTGATGCGCTCGGCCTCCTCGAGGGTGTAGGCCTCCAGGGAAGCCCGCCACTCGGCGAAGCCCTCGGTGCGCGCTTCCACGTAGGCCCGGTCCCAAAGGCCCTCCTCCAGGATGAACCGGGCCATGGCGTTGAGGAGAAAGAGGTCGGTGCCGGGGCGCACCCGGAGCCAAAGGGTGCTGGCCTCCGCCATCCCCGTGTACCGGGGGTCCACCACGATCATCTGGGCCCCTTGGCGAACGCGTTTCTTGATCATAGCTCCGATGACCGGGTGGGTTTCCGTGGTGTTGGAGCCCACCACCAGGAAGAGGTCGGTTTTCCAGATGTCCTCCAGGGGGTTGGTCATGCTGGCCCCACCTAGGGAGCGGGAAAGAGCGGCGGTGGAGGAGGAATGGCACAGCCTGGAGCAGTGGTCCACATGGTTGGTTCCAAGAAGGGCCCGGGCCAGCTTCTGGGCCAGGTAGACCTCCTCGTTGGTGGTTTTGGCGGAGGGGAAGACGGCCAGGGCCTCCGGCCCTCGGCGCCCAAGCACCTCTAGTAGCCTTCTTGCCGCGAAGTCCAAGGCCTCCTCCCAGGTGGCCCGACGCAAAGGGGCACCCTTCCGCTCCCGCACCATGGGGTAGAGGAGGCGTTTTCCCGAGAAGGGGAAGTCCAGGCCAAAGCGGCCCTTCACGCAGAGGGCCCCGTGGTTGGGAGGGATCTCCGCGCCCCGCACCTCCACGATGCGGCCCTCCTTGAGCCGGGGTTCCACCTGGCAACCCACGCCGCAATAGGGACAGGTGGTGCGCACGCTACACCTCCATGCTTAGGGGCCTGAGGGCCCCTGTGGGGCATACCTGGATGCAGTTGCCGCAGAAGACGCAAGGGGTTTCCGGAAGGGGCCGGTCCAGGGGAGTGGTGGGGTGGGCCAGGAGGCCCCTGCCCTCCAGGGTGAGGGCGTAGACCCCCATGATCCCATCCCCGCAGGCGTCCACACAGCGGCGGCAGTTCACGCATTTGGCGTAGTCCCGGAGGTAAAAGGGGTTATCCTTCAAGACCTCCCGTCCCCGCCTCCCGGGAACCTCCCCCCAGCGTTCGGGCTCCGCTCCGTACCGCTCCATGAGGGCTAGGAGGTCTGGGGCTTGGGCGAGGTCGGTGGTAAGGGCTAGCCACTCCAGAAGGGTTTTCCGGAGGGTTCTGAGCCCCTCTGTTTCCGTCCGTAGCTCCATCCCCTCCCGGGCCTCGGTGGCGCAGGCGGGGACGAGGCGGCCATCGGCCTCCACCAGGCACAGCCGGCAAAGCCCCCGGGTTTCCGTGTGGGGGTGGTGGCAGAGGGTGGGGACCTCGGCCACCTCCAAAAGGAGCGTCCCGGGATGCGCCTCCACTTCCTTGCCGTTCACCCTAAGCCGCACCTTCCACCTCCAAAAGGCTTTGGTATGCCCAGAAGGCCGACTGGCCGAGGCCGCAGAGGCTTCCTTTCAGGGTGGCGGCCAGGTCGGCCACCAGGCTGGGGTTTCGCTCCCGCCGCTTCACCATCTCCACCTGCACCGCGGTGCCCAGGGGGCAGGGGAAGCACTTGCCGCAGGACTCCTCCTGGAAGAAGTGGGCGAGGCCCAAGAGCACCTCCCACAGGTCCACGCCCTCGCCGAAGGCCACCAAGGCGCCCGCTCCCAGGGGAAGCCTCTCCCGGTAGCGCAAGGGGAAGGCCCAGTCCCGGGTGAAGACCCCCGCCGCCCCTCCCAGGAGGACCGCTTGGAGCGCCTCGGGCTCCCCGCCCGCCCGCCGCAAGGCCTCCCCTAAGGGGGTGCCCAGGGGGAGCTCGTAGAGGCCTGGCCTTTCCACATCCCCGCTGACGGAGAAGAGCTTGGGCTCCCGGGCCCGCCAGGCTGCGGGGCCTTCCCGCAGGATGAGGGGGAGGTTGGCCAGGGTTTCCACGTTCTGCACCAGGGTGGGCCTACCCCAAAGGCCCCGCTCCACCGGGAAGGGGGGCTTGAGGCGGGGCTCGGCCCGCCGGCCCTCCATGGACTCTAAAAGGGCGGTTTCCTCGCCGCAGATGTAGAGGCCGCCGCTGCGAAAGACCTCGAGGGGCACCGGCGCAAGCCCGGCCACCTCCAGCTCCCCGATGGCCTTCTCCAGCCCCCGGATGGCGGCCTCGAACTCCTCCCGCACGTAGAGGTAGGCCCGCTCTGCCCCGATGGCCCAAGCGGCCAAGAGGGCGCCCTCCAGGACCAAAAAGGGGTGGTGCTCCAGGAGGAAGCGGTCCTTGAAGTTCCCGGGTTCGGACTCGTCGGCGTTCACCACCAGGTACCGGGGGGGCTCCCCCCGGGCCACGGCCCGCATCTTGATGTGGGTGGGGAAGGCGGCCCCGCCCCGGCCCAGGAGCCCTGCCTCCTCCACCGCCTGGAAGAGGGCTTCCGGCGTCAGGTGCCCCTTTTGCAGGGCCTCCAGGGCCTTTAGCCCCCCTAGGGACCGGTACTGGGCCAGGCTTTCCACGGGCTCTGGGGGCAGAAGCCGCTCCCCGTGGCCTAGGGCGAAGGGGAGCCGGAACTCGGCGAAGGGGACCAGGCGCCCCTCCCACTCCACGAAGCGCCCCTCGGGCGTGAAGCGCAGGTAGCTGGGGGCCAGGGCCTCGAGGCCCAAGGGGGGGTAGGTCCCGTCGGCTTTTTCCCGCAGCAGGGCGAACCCCCGCGCCCGGGCCACGGGGTCGTCCACCAAAAGCCTGCCTTGGGGTAGGCCCCGGTACCGGGGGTAGTAGCGGACCACCCCCCAGGCCTGGGCCAGGGGCACCCCCGCCAGGCGGGCGGCCTCCGCCACCTTCTCCTCCGTGAGGGGCAGGCGTTCGTCCAGGAGGGGGAGGAGGCTGGGCTTTCCCATGCCCTTAGCTTACCCGGCCGAAGGGGGCTGCTCCGTTCAGAGGATGCGCAGCTGGGGGAAACCGGCGTGGAGGGCCCTCTGAAAATCCTCCACCCGCCCCTCGGGCACCAGGGCCACCACCGCCCCGCCGAACCCTGCCCCCGTGAGCTTGGCCCCGTAGGCCCCGGCCTCCAAGGCCGCCTCCACCAGGGCGTCCAGCTCGGGAAGGCTCACCTCGTAGTCCTGGGAAAGGGAGCGGTGGCTTTGAGTCATGAGCTCGCCGAAGGCCTTGACATCCCCTCTTCGGAGCGCCTCTACCCCCCTTAGCACCCGGAGGTTTTCCCCCACGATGTGCCGGGCCCGTTTGTCCAAGGGGGAGGGCAGGCTTTCCACCAGGCAGAGGTCGGCCACGTCCCGCAATGAACGTACCCCAAGCCTTCTGGCGGCCTCCTCCGCCTCCTGCCGCCTCTCGTTGTACCCCGCCTCCGCCAGGCGGCGCCCAAGCCCCAGGTCTAAGACCACCACCCGCACCCCAGGGGGCAGGGGAAGGTTTTCGTGGGCCAGGGTGCGGGTATCCAGGAAAAGGGCTTTGCCCACCTCCCCGAGGCTGGCGGCCATCTGATCCATGATGCCGCAGCGCACCCCCACGTACTCCACCTCGGCCTTCTGGGCCAGGAGAGCCACCTCCAGGTCGCTTAGGGGCAGGCGGAAGAGGGCGCGGAGGGCCTTGAGGGCGGCCACCTCCAGGGCGGCGGAGCTGGAGAGGCCGGCCCCCATGGGCAGGTCGCTCCGGATGTACAAACGGGCCCCCGGCACGGGATGCCCGGCCTCCCTCAGCGCCCAGACCACCCCCAGGAGGTAGTCCAGGAAGTCCCCCTGGGGGGGGCTTTCTAAGGGCCTGGCCCTAAGCTCCCTCAGGGTTTCGCTGTAGGCCTCCACCCGTCCCTCCGCCCGGCCCGCCTCCACCCGGGTGAGGTAGGGGAGGGAGGTGGGGAGGACATAGCCCTCTTGGTAGTCGGTGTGCTCCCCCAGCAGGTTCACCCGCCCCGGGGCCTGGGCGCTGGCCTCGGGCAGGGTGCCGAAGACCTCTTTAAACCCCATGCCTCCATTATGGGCATAGGGCCTTGAGGTTGTGGTCCAAGAGGGCCAGGTAGCCATTCACCTTCTGGTCCAGGGTATCGGTGTACATCACCACGAGCCTAGCCCCCAAGGCCTCCGCCAAGGTCTTAAGGGCAGTGCCCCGAAACTGGGGCTCGGCCAGGACCAGCTTCACTCCTTCCCGCTTGGCCCTTTCCAGGAGTGCCAAAAAGCTCTTGCTGCCCACCTCCTGGGCTTCGGCTTGTTGGTTCATCAGGGCTCCCACTACCACCAGACCGTAGCGCCGGGCGAAGTAGGCGTAGGCGTCGTGCTGTACCACCACCTTTTTCCCCTTGAGGCCGCAGGCCTGGAAGGCTTGGTCCCGCCTAGCTACCTCCTGGCGGAAGCGGTTCAGGTTGGCCCGGTACTGGGCCTGGCCCTGGGGGTCCAGGCGGCTGAGCTCCTGGGCGATGCGCTCCGCGTAGCGCACCGCGTAGGTGGGGTCCAGCCAGAGGTGAGGGTTGCAGGGGCCGTGGTGATGGTCTTCTTCGCCGCGGGCTTCTTCGTGGGTTTCCCCCGCGCAGATGAGGCCGGGTTGCCCTTCTCCCAGCTTCACCACCCGGGCCCCTGTGGGGAGGAGGCTTTGCAGCTTGGGCAGGTAGGCCTCGAGGCCCAGCCCATTGGCGAAGAGAAGGCGGCTTTGCGCTAGAGCCTTGGCCGTGGCCGGGCTGGGGTCAAAGGTATGGGGGTCAGCCCCTGGAGGGACCACGCTCACCACCTGCACCCGGCTACCTCCCACCTGGCGCACCAGGTCGGCCAGGATGGGCGTGGTGGCGGCTACCGGCACCTGGGCCAGGGCAGGGCCCAGGAAGAGGAGGAGAAACCAAGGCCTCATGGCAATAGTGATAAGCCATTTTCATATATTTGTCAAGGTGGGGATGGGGAATGGGCGTATAATCCGGGCAAATGGACCTGAAAGCCCTGCACAAGAAGCACGTCCTCACCCCCTGGGTAGCGCAGGCTGGCCTCAACCCTCCCCTTCTGGTGCGCGGAGAAGGGGTCTGGCTCTACGACGAGGAGGGGCACCGCTACCTGGACTTCTCCGCGGGGCTGGTGGCGGTGAACCTGGGCCACGCCCACCCCAGGCTGGTGGGGGCCATCGCCGAGCAGGCGGCGAGGCTGGCCTACGCTGCCCCCAGCCTCTTCCACGACGGGCGGGCCCTCCTGGCCAAGGCCCTTTCCGACCTCGCCCCCTGGGAGGAGGGCGCCCGGGTCTTCTTCACCCCTTCGGGCACGGAAGCCAACGAGGACGCGGTGAAGTTCGTCCGCCAGCTCACTGGGCGCTTCAAGGTGCTGGCCGCCTACCGCTCCTTCCACGGGGCCACCCACGCCTCGGCCAGCCTCACCGGGGAGAACCGCCGTTGGCCCGCAGAGCCAGGCACGGCCCCGGGGGTGGTGCACTTCTTCGCTCCTTACCCCTACCGGAGCCCCTTCTTCACCGAGGATCCCCAGGAGGAAACCCGCCGGGCCCTGGAGCATCTGGAAAGGGTTCTCCTCCACGAGGACCCGAGCCGAGTAGCGGCCATTTTCCTGGAGCCGGTGGTGGGTTCCAACGGGGTCATCGTCTACCCGGAAGGGTACCTGGAAGGGGTGCGGGCCCTTTGCGACCGGCACGGCATCCTCCTGGTCTTTGACGAGGTGATGACGGGCTTCGGCCGTGTGGGGGCGGCCTTCGCCGCGGAGCGCTTCCGCGTGGTGCCCGACCTCATCACCTTCGCCAAGGGGGTCACCTCCGCCTACGTGCCCCTGGGTGGGGTCTTGGTGCGGGAGGGCCTGGCCCGCCACTTTGACCAGGTGCCCCTCCCCACGGGACACACCTACGCCGGGCACCCCCTGGCGGTGGCGGCGGGGCTGGCCGCCCTTCAGGCCTACCGGGAAGAGGGGATCTTCGAGCGGGTCCGCGCCTTGGAAGGGTTTTTCCGAGAAGCCCTGGAGGGCTTGGCGCGGGAGCACCCCTTGGTGGGGGAGGTGCGGGGCCTGGGGGCCTTCTACGCCCTGGAGCTCGTCAGGGACCGGGAGAGCCGGGAACCCCTTTCCCCCTGGCACGCGCCCTTTAGCCCCCCCATGCAGGCCCTCCTCAAGGAGCTTCTGCGGGAAGGGGTCTATGTGTTGGCCAAGCACAACGTCCTCATCGTGGCCCCGCCCCTCACCATCCGCGAGGAGGAGTTTTTGGAGGGGGTGGAGCGCCTCGCCCGCGCCCTAAGGCGGGTGGAGGTGGAGGCCTTGGGCTAACCTGAGGGCGTGCGGCGGCTTGCGGAGCTCTTCCCCTTCCTGGCCTCCTTAGAGGGGAGGCCTTACCCCTTTTACAGGGACCTTAAGGGCGTGTGGCGCGGGGAGGAGTTGGACCTGCGCTTCGTGTACGTCCAAGGGGATCCTTTTGCTACCCCCAGCGTCCTCGAGGTCCGCTACCCTCCCCAGGCCTTGGGGCCCCTTCGGGTCTACACCCGGCCTGAGGGAAAGGTGGCGGTGGAGGACTTTCTCCTGCGCGCCCTCAAGGCCCGCCTCCGCGGCCTGCGCGCCGGGGGTAGCGGCCACTCGGGAGAGGTGCGGGTGGAGGTGGAAAGCCCCAAGGTGCTGAAGCGCGCCGGGGCTCACCTCCTCGTCCCGGGTCCGGAGGGCCGGCCCCAGGGGGAGGGCGGGCTTTTCCTTCGCTTCCGGGTGGGCCTGCCCGCTGCCGGGCGGCGCATCCTGGGCAAGGAGGCGGAGAGGCTTTTCCGCACCTTGGTGGACCATCTCCGCGGGCTTCTTCCGGAGCTGGACCGGGCGGCGCTCCTTCGCCACGTGCGCCAGGTGGAGGACTTCGCCTTCCTCCAGGAGCGCCTTACCGAGCGGGGCCTGGTGGCGTTCGTGGGGGATGGGGCTATCCTCCCTCGGGAAAGCGGGGTGAGCCAGAGGCCCCTCAAGGGGGCCGTCCCCTTCCAAAGCCCTTCCGCCTTGCGGGTGGCCTTCCGGGTGCCCCACGCGGGGGAGGTCTTCGGCATGGGTATCCCCCAGGGCCTCACCCTGATCACCGGCGGAGGCTTCCATGGGAAAACCACCCTCCTCGAGGCCCTGGTCCACGGGGTCTATCCCCACGTGCCCGGGGACGGGCGGGAGTGGGTGGTAACCCATGCCCTGGCCCAAAGGGTCCAGTCGGAGGATGGCCGAAGCGTGAAGGGCGTGGACCTAAGGCCCTTCGTGCACGATCTGCCCCTGGGCCAGGACACCTCTTTCTTCTCCACGGAGGATGCCTCCGGCTCCACCAGCCTGGCGGCGGCCATCCTGGAGGCCTTGGAGCTGGGTGCGCGGGTGCTTCTCTTGGACGAGGACACCTCCGCCACCAACCTCCTGGTGCGGGATGCCCGCATGCAGGCCCTGGTGCGCCGGGAAACCCTCACCCCCCTTCTGGACCGGGTTCAGGACTTTAAGGCCAGGGGGGTGAGCCTGGTCCTGGTGGTGGGTGGGGTGGGGGACTACCTGGACCTGGCGGACACGGTCTTGCTTCTGGAGGAGTACCGGCCGAGGGAGGTCACCTTGGAGGCCAAGGCCATTGCCCAAGCCCATCCCACGGGGCGGGCTTTTGGCGAGCCTCGGTATCCCCTTGCCGTGGCTTCCCGGGCCCCCCTGCCCGAGAGCTTTGATCCCAGGCGGGGCCGGAAGACCCGGGTGAAGGGCCGGGGGCTCAGGGAGCTGGTCTACGGCGAGGAGGTGGTGGACCTGTCCGCCTTGGACCTGTTTGAAAACGCCCAGGTGCGGGCCCTGGGGGCTTGGTTCCAGAGGCTTTGGCGGCTGGCGGATGGTCGGCTCCCCTTAAGGACCCTGGTGGAAACCGCCTTGGAGGGTGTGGAGGACCTTTTTGCCCTCGAGGAGGCCCCTGAGGTGGCGGAGGTGCGCCCTCTGGAGCTGGGGGCGGCGGTGAACCGGCTCAGGGCCCTAGAGGTTTTGCGGGTGGGGGACTGAACCTTTCCTCCTGCGCCTCGGGATTATCCTGGGGGTCAAGGGGTGGTGGACGGTGTGGCGGTCTTTGAAGCTTGACCTTTCGGCGCGTAAGGCGTACTGGCAAGAGGTGGCCCCGGAGGAGGTGGCCTTTGGCGGGCGGTACCGCACGGGCCAGCTCCTCCTGGAACAGGAGGCCTGGCGCTTTGACCCCCTTTCCCCGGAAAACCCCTTGGTCTTCGCCATCGGTCCTTTGGCGGGCACGGGCTTTTCCAACGCCAACCGCACCAGCGTGGGCACCCGTAGCCCCCTCACCCTGGGCATCAAGGAGGCCAATGGCGGGGGCACCTTCGGCTACGCCTTGGGGCAGATGAAGCTCGCCCACCTGGTCCTTCAGGGGGCAAGCCCCGACTGGGTGGTCCTCCGCATCACCCGGGAGGGCCAGGTCTTCTTTGACCCGGCGGAGGACCTCCTCGGCTTAGGGAACTTTGAGGCCGCGCGGAGGCTTTTCGCCGCCTACGGCCGGAAGATCGCCTTCGCCCTCCTGGGCCCCGTGGGGGAGTACTTGGGCCTTCTTTCCGGCATCGCCTTCTCGGACACGGACGGCCGCCCTTCCCGTCTGGCCGCCCGGGGGGGCGTGGGGGCGGTGATGGGGGCTAAGCGGGTGAAGGCCATCGTGCTGGAGGTCCCGGGGAAGGCGGAGGTCTGGGACAAGCCCAAGGTGGCAGAGAGCGTCCGCCGCTACGCGGGGCTCCTACGGGAAGACCCCCTGGTCATGCAGTTCTACAACGCCATCGGCACCATGGGCATGGCCGACTTCCAAAACGCCTTCGGCGGCCTTCCCGTCCGCAACTTCCGCGAGGGGAGGCTGGCCCCGCCCGAGGCCTTCCGCATGGGCGGGCAGTACATCGCCCCTTTGAACCGGGCGCGGGGCGGCAAGCACACCCACGCCTGCATGCCGGGGTGCGTGATCCAGTGCTCCAACGTAATCGTGGACGAGAAGGGGGAGGAGGTGGTCTCCCCCTTGGAGTACGAGACCATCGGCCTTCTGGGCACCAACTGCGGCCTCACCGACCCGGATGCCCTCGCCCGCTTGAACCGCCTGGCCAACGACCTGGGCATCGACACCATCGAAACCGGGGCCACCTTGGCCCTCCTCATGGAGAAGGGGGAGGGGCCTTGGGGGGACTACGCCTTCATGGAGGCCAGGCTTAAGGCCCTTTACACCACAAGCGAGGAGGCCCGCTTCCTGGCCCAGGGCACGGCCCGGGTGGGGGAGGCTTTGGGCCTGAAGCGGGTTCCCGTGATCAAGCGCCAGGCCATCTCCGCCTACGATCCCCGGGTGGTGGAGGCCACGGGCATCACCATGATGACCACCGCCCAGGGGGCGGACCACACCGCGGGAAACGCTCCCAGGTTGGAAACCCGGGCCATGCCCGTGGAGGAGATCCTCGAGGCCAGTTACCAAGCCCAGGTGAACGCCGCCGCCAACGACAGCCTGGGGCTATGCGTCTTCGGGGGAAGCGTCACCAACAAGCAGGTGGCGTTCATCACGGAAAGCGTGAACGCCGCCTTGGGCACCGCCCTCACCCCGGCCTTTTGGCGGGAGCTGGGGGAGGGGGTGCTTCGCCTGGAGCACCGCTTCAACCACCTGGCGGGCTTCAGCCACGAGGACGACCGCCTCCCCGCCTTCTTCTACGAGGAGCCCGTGCCCCCCAAGGGCTACACCGCCCGCTTCCGCCCCGAGGACCTGGCGCCCCTTTACGAGAGGCTCCACCAGGGGTCGTAAAGCTCGGGCCGCCGGGCGGAGGGGGGCAGGGCTTCCCCTTCCAGGAAGGCCCGGGCGTAGAGCCGGGCCAGTTCGGGGAAGGGGTCCTCGCCCACCTGCTCCAGGGCGTGGACCGCGGCGGCGTCCGCCAGGTTCCGCAGGGCCTCCTTGGCGTACCAGGGGCCTTCCTCCGCCAGGCGCCTTAGGGCCTTCTCCGCGTGGGCCAGGGCCTCTGGGCTTGCTTTGAGGAGCTCCAGGAAGGGCTCGTGGGCCCGCTTCTTGGCGATGGCCTCCGCCATGTCCAGGGCCTGGATGTTGGCGGGGCCCTCCCAGATGGGGGTGATGAGGGCCTCCCGGTGCCAGCGGGCCACCCCGTACTCCTCCAAAAAGCCCAGGCCCCCAAAGAGCTCCATGGCCAGCTGGGTGATGGCGCTGGCGTGCTCGGCGGTGCGCCCCTTGGCCAGGTGGGAAAGGAGCCTGGCCAGGTGGTAGGCCTCGCTGTAGGGTGGCCGCTCCTCCCAGGCCCGGTCAAAGGCTTGGATGGCCAGGAAGGCCAAGGCCGTGCCCCCCACCTGCCGTAGGCGCATGGTGAGGAGGTCGTGCTGGACCAGGTCGTGGTCCAGGAGCCTCTTGCCGAAGGCAGTCCGCCGCCTCACCCGGAAGAGGACCTCGAGGTGAGCCTTCTTGGCGATGCCCATGGCGGCGGCCGCGTTGGCCAGCCGGCTCACCGTGAGGTTCTCCAAGGTGTAGTAGATGCCCTCCTCAGCCTTGCCGATGAGATGAGCCAGGCTCCCTTCCAGCTCCACCTCCCCCGAGGGCACCGCCCGGGTGGCCAGCTTCTCCTTGAAGCGGCGCACGGTGAAGTTGAGCCGCCCTTCCACCTCCCGGGGCAGGAGGAAGAGGGCCAGGCCCTTGGGCCCTTCGGGAGCCCCTTCCGGCCTGGCGGTGACGATGGCGTAGTCCGCCAGGCCCGCTCCCGAGGCGAAGTACTTGTCCCCCCCGTAGAGCCGCCAGGCCCCACCTTCCTTCCGGGCCAGGGTGCGGTTGGCCCCCAGGTCGCTTCCCCCCTGGATCTCCGTCATCCAGGTGGCCCCGAAGGCCGGGCCGTAAAGGAGCTCCCGCTTCACCGCCTCGTGCTCCGGGGCGTACTTGTGGAGGGCGTAGGCCACCTGGTGGGTGATGGTAAGGATGCAGTAAAGCCCTCCGTCCGCCAGGAGGTAGCCCAGGGCGTAATGAAGGGGCCAGCCCCGGCCCTCGTAGGCGGGACGGATCATGGGGCGGAGCTTTTCCAGAAGGGCGGCCTGGGCGGGGGAGAGGAGGGCCCGGTCGATGCGGTTGCCGTCCAGGTCGTGCATCTGCAGGCGGGGCGGGGCGTCTTGGTCCACGTGGTGGGCCACCTCCAAGACCTCCTCCCCCACCAGCCTCCCGAAGGCGGAAAGCTCCTCCTGGGGAAGGCCGGGAGCGAAGGTGTCCAGGATCGCTTTCAGGTCGGGGTCTAGGGCGTAGTGGTTCTCGCCTTGGCTGTAGAAGCGTTCCTTCATGGCGGCCTCCGCTCCGAGGCTACCCCCTTCCGGGGCAGGGGTCAAGGGATCCCGAGGGTCTGGGGGGGCTTAAAGTGGGGGCGTGGAGGGGTTTTACCTGGTCTTCGGGGAGGGGCTTTCCGAGGAGGCCAACCGCTGGGCGCAGGCCCTGGCCCGGGCCCTGCTGAAGGCCCCGCCCCAAGGCCTTCTGGAGGCCGTGCCCGCTTACGGCACCCTCTACCTGGAGTACGACCCCCGGCGCCTCTCCCGGAGGCGTCTTCTCCGGCTCCTTCGCCTTCCGGAGGAGGAAGGGCTTGAGGAGCGGGTGGTGGAGGTTCCCCTCCGCTACGATGGGGAAGACCTCCCAGAGGTGGCGGCCCGCACCGGCCTCGCCCTCGAGGAGGTGAAGCGCCGCCACCAAGCCCCCCTCTACCGGGTCTACGCCCTGGGCTTCACCCCAGGGTTTCCCTTCATGGCCCCGGTGGACGAGGCCCTGCGCCTGCCCCGCAGGGCGCACCCCAGGCCCCGGGTGCCCGCCCATGCCGTGGCCATGGCGGGGCCGCAGACGGGCATCTACCCCCTGCCTTCCCCCGGGGGCTGGCACCTTTTGGGCACCGCTTTGGTAGCCGTGTATGACCCCCACCGGGAGGAGCCCTTCCTTCTCCGCCCGGGGGACCGGGTGCGTTTCCGGGAAGCGGAGGGCCCCACGCCTCCCGAGCCCGAGCCCCTGGAGCTTTTGCCGCAAGACCCCAGGCTTCCCGCCTTCCGGGTGGAGGAACCCGGCCTTCTGGACCTGGTGGTGGACGGGGGACGGTTTCGGGTGGGGCACCTGGGCCTGGCCCGCTCCGGCCCCCTGGACCCCCGGTCGGCGGGGCTGGCGAACCGCCTGGTGGGTAACCCCCCGGGCGCGCCCCTTTTGGAGGTGGCCTACCGGGGTCCGGTCCTCACCGCCCTTAGGGATTTGGTGGTGGGCTTGGCGGGATACGGCCTTGTGGCCCTTCTGGATGGGGAGGAGATCGGGCCAGGCCAGAGCTTTCTTTGGCCAAAGGGCAAGACCCTTTCCTTCCGGCCTCGAGGCCGGGGGGTGAGGGTTTACCTGGCGGTGGCGGGGGGCCTCGAGGTCCAAAGCTTTTTGGGCTCCGCTTCCCCAGACCTCCGGGGCCGGGTGGGCCGGGCCCTCAGGGCTGGGGACGTGTTGGGCTTGGGGGAGGACCGGCCTGCGCGTCCGGGCATGGCCTTTCCCCAGCTTTCCCTGCCGCTACCCTTGAGCTTGCGCCTCCTCCCCGGGCCCCAGTTCACCGAGGAGGCCTGGAGGGCGTTCCTCTCCGGGGCCTTCCGCGTGGTGCGGGCGGACCGCATGGGGGTGGAGCTCCTGGGCCCGGAGGTGCCGGGAGGGGAGGGGCTTTCCGAGGCCACTCCTTTGGGTGGGGTGCAGGTTCCCCCTTCCGGCAGGCCCCTGGTGCTCCTGGCGGACAAGGGGAGCCTCGGGGGGTACGCCAAGCCGGTGAGGGTACATCCAGAGGACCTTTGGCTGCTAGGGCAGGTGTGGCCGGGTGCAGAGCTGAAGTTCACAAGCGGGTTTAATCGTGAACAGAAGCACAAAATGCCCATCCGGTTGCCCTGGGAGAGAGTAAACCCCCAACGCCTCCGCTAGCCTGTAGACTAAAGCGCCCGCACGGAAACCGCCCCATGGGGGCTAGCGTCCTTTACCCATTACCCTTCTGGGGCTCCCAGCCTGGGGCAAGCCCCGACGGGATGGCTAGACCCGCTCCACCACCACCGCAATCCCCTGCCCCACGCCGATGCACATGGTGGCTAGGCCGAATTGCACGTCCCGCCGCCTCATCTCGTGGACCAGGGTGGTGAGGATCCGGGCCCCCGAGGCCCCCAGGGGGTGGCCCAGGGCGATGGCCCCCCCGTTGGGGTTCAGGCGGGGGTCCTCCATGTCTAGGCCCCACTCCCTGAGCACCGCCAGGCTTTGGGCGGCGAAGGCCTCGTTGAGCTCGATAAGGCCGATATCCCTTAAGGTAAGCCCGGCCCGCTCCAGGGCCTTTTTCGTGGCGGGCACTGGCCCGATGCCCATGATTCTGGGGGGAACCCCGGCCACGGCGATGCTCCGCACTCGGGCCAGGGGGGTGAGGCCGTGGGCCTTGGCGTAGCCGTCGGAGACCAGGAGGACCGCTGCCGCCCCGTCGTTTAAGGGGCTGGAGTTGCCCGCGGTCACCGTGCCTCCTTCCCGGAACACGGGCCGGAGCTGGGCCAGCCGCTCCAAGGAGGTGTCCCGCCTGGGACCCTCGTCCACCGCCACCAGGGCTTCCTCCTTGCCCCGCTTCACCGGTACGGGGACCACCTCCTCTTGGAAGCGGCCCTCGTCCCAGGCGCGGAGGGCCTTCTGGTGGGAGAGGAAGGCGAAGCGGTCCTGCTCCTCCCGGGGGATGCGGTACATCTCCGCCAGGTTCTCGGCGGTTTCCCCCATGCTCTCCGTGCCGTAGAGGGCCTGCATCCTGGGATTCACCAGCCGCCAGCCCAGGGTGGTGTCGTACATCACCTGGTTGCCAGTGGGGAAGGGCCTTTCCGCCTTGGGCACCACAAAGGGAGCCCGGGACATGGACTCCACGCCGCTTCCGATGTAGACCTGGCCCTCCCCGGCCCAGATGGCCCGGGCCGCCTGGGCCACGGCCTCAAGCCCAGAGCCGCAAAGGCGGTTCACGGTGCAGCCCGCCACCTCCACGGGGAAACCCGCCAGGAGGAGGGCCATGCGGGCCACGTTGCGGTTGTCCTCCCCCGCTTGGTTGGCGCAGCCGGCGTAGACGTCCTCCACCTCCTCCTTGGGCACGCCGGAGCGCTCCATGAGGGCGGAAAGGACATGGGCCAGGAGGTCGTCGGGGCGCACGCTGGCCAGGGCACCCCCGTGCTTGCCGATGGGGGTTCTTAGGGCTTGGACGATCCAGGCTTCGGGCATGGGGCCTCCTTACCGAACGGTTGGTAACAGCTTAAGGCGATTGGAGATGGATGTCAACGATGCATCGGTGAGAGATAGTGCACGAGCGTGTGAAATCGTGACAGACTACACTAAATGCGCTCCCCGGTAGACCTCCCGAATCTCCACCCACAAGGCTTCCACATCCCCCGCAGGCATGCGGCAACTCTCCGCGTGGCAGAGGTAGGCCCTTCCAGGCTCCCGTCCCACAAGCCCCGGAAGGGCATCGGCAGGGCCCACGACCAGTTGGGTAAGGGGAAGGTACAGCCTTTTCGCCTCTTCCCAAAGGGAAGAGGGCAAGGGAAGGGCGAGGGCGGTCCCTTCCTGCAGCAGGCGGTGGACCATGAGAAATCCAGGCAGGGCCTGGGGGTGGCGCTCCAACCACAGGGCTACGCCCTCCATAAGCGTCTGGGCCCGTTTCCGGTAGTCCCCTCCAAAGGCAGCTTCAAGCCGCCAAAAGGCTTCCGCCAGGGCGCTTGCACCCGAGGGAACGGTGGTCTCCTCTACCTCCTTAGCGGGGAGGGGTAGGGGCTTTGGGCTGGATGGGCTACCCTCGAGGTCCCCTCCCCGAAAAACCTCCCAAGCCGCCTCCGCCAAGGACCTTGCCCGCTCCAGATAGGGCCACTCCCCAGTGGCAGCGTAAAGCTCCAGCAGGGCCAAGGCGGTGAGGCTCTGATCCTGGAGGAAGGCTTCTTCCCCCAGGGCCCCCGCGCGCCAGGCGTGGCGCACCAGGCCGTCCCTGCCCAGGGTGCCCAGGAGAAAGCGGGCCCCCTTGTAGGCAGCCGCCAGGTAGCCCTCGTGGCCAAGGAGCCTACCCGCCTCCGCCAAGGCCCGCACCGCCAAGGCCGACCCATCCGCCAGGACCTTGTCGTCCAGGTCTGGGGGAACCCGGCGGCGCCGCCAGGCCAGGAGGCGGAAGCGCACCCGCGCCCGCCATGCGGCAAAGGCCTCCCCCAGCTCCTCCCGGAGCTCCTCCTCGCCCCAGGCGGTGAGGACCCTCCTCCCTCCTTCCCCCACCAGGGGGGTGGTTTCCAGGCGGAAGTAGCGGCGGGCCAAGGGGAAGTCCTCACCCAGGGCCTTCTCCAACTCCTCTGCGGTCCAGGTGTAGTAGCGCCCCTCCTCCCCCTCGCTCTCGGCGCTCAGGGCGGTGTAAAAACCCCCCTCGGGTCCCTGCATGCCACGAAGCCAGTCCAAGGTCTCTTGGGCCACCCGCAGGAAAAGGTCCTCGCCGAAGACCCGATAGGCCCCCAGATACACCCGGGCGAGAAGGGCGTTGTCGTAGAGCATCTTCTCAAAGTGGGGAAGGTACCAAAACCGGTCCACGGCGTAGCGGTGAAACCCCCCGCCCACCTGGTCGTAGACCCCGCCTAGGGCCATGGCCCTTAGGGTTTTCCGGAGGATCCGCCGCGCCTCCCCTTCCCCCCGCCAGGCCAGGGCCAGGAGGTAAAGGAGCAGGTTCCCTTGGGGAAACTTAGGCGCGGGGAGAAACCCGCCCCACTCCGGGTCGAAGGCGTAAATCAGATACCGCAAGGCCTTTCCCTCCACGTCCTGGGGCACGGGTCCAGGAGGGGGAGTTAGGCTTCGCCAAAGGGCCTGGGACAGCTCTTCCGCTTCCTTAAGCAGGGCCTCCCGCTCCTCCCGCCAGGCCCGGGCCACCGCCAGGAGGACCCGCCGGAAACCCGGAAGCCCTCCCCGGTCCTCCTTGGGGAAGTAGGTCCCCCCGAAGAAGGGCTTGCCCTCCGGGGTCAGAAAGAGGCTCATGGGCCAGCCCCCCTGGCCCGTGAGGCTCACCAGGGCCCGCATGTAGGCGGCGTCCACGTCGGGGCGCTCCTCCCGGTCCACCTTCACCGGGACGAAGTGGCGGTTCAGAAGCTCCGCCACCTCTGGGTCCTGGAAGGACTCCCGGTGCATGACATGGCACCAGTGGCAGGCGTGGTACCCCACGGAGAGGAAGAGGGGCTTATCCTCGGCCCGCGCTTTTTGGAAAGCTTCCTCGCCAAAGGGATACCAGTCCACCGGGTCGTCGGCGTGGGCCAGGAGGTAGGGGCTGCGGGCGTGCTTGAGGCGATTCCCCATGGCCCTAGCCTAGCCCGCAGACGGAACGCCCCGGGGCGCTTTCCTTACAATGGAGGGCATGGTGTCGGAGGAGACCCTCAGGGCGTGGCTTTGGGAGGACCTGGGCCATGGGGACCTCACCAGCCAGCTGGTGGTGCCCGAGGACCTATGGGGTCAAGCGGTGATCTTGGCCAAGGCGGAAGGGGTTATCGCCGGGCTTCCCGTGGCCCAGGCGGTCTTCGCCCTGGCCGAACCCCGCATTGCCTTCACCGGGCTCGTGGCCGAAGGGGAGAGGGTGGAGCCTGGACAGGAGGTGGCCCGCCTCGAGGGGCCCCTCAGGGGCATCCTGGCGGGGGAGCGGCTGGCCCTCAACCTCCTCCAGCGCCTATCCGGCATCGCCACCCTCACCCGGGCCTACGTGGAAGCCCTCAAGGGGACCAAGGCCCAGGTGCTGGACACCCGCAAGACCACCCCGGGCCTCCGGGCCCTGGAGAAGTACGCGGTGCGGGTGGGCGGGGGAAAGAACCACCGCTTCGGCCTCTTTGACGGGATTCTCCTCAAGGAGAACCACCTCCGGGCAGCGGGGGGCGTGGCCCAGGCGGTGCGCCGGGCCAAGGCCGGGGCGCCCCACTACCTGAAGGTGGAGGTGGAGGTGACGAGCCTGGCCGAGCTGGGGGAGGCCCTGGAGGCGGGGGCGGACCTGATCCTCCTGGACAACTTCTCCGTGGAAGACCTGCGGGAAGCGGTGCGCCGCGTGGGGGGGCGGGTGCCCCTCGAGGCCAGCGGCAACATGACCCTGGAGCGCGCCCGCCAGGCGGCGGAGGCCGGGGTGGACTACGTGAGCGTGGGGGCCCTCACCCACTCGGCCAAGGCCCTGGACCTTTCCCTCCTGGTGGTGAAGCCATGATGGCATGCTGTGCTACCATGAGGGCATGGTGCGGACCCAGGTGCAGCTTCCCGAGGAACAGGCCCAGCGCCTAAAGGCCCTGGCCCAGGAGGAAGGGGTATCCCTGGCGGAGCTGGTGCGCCGGGCGGTGGAGAGCTATCTCCTGGAGAGGGAGAACGGGGGTTTTTCCGAGCGGGCAGAGCGGGCCTTGGCCGTGGTGGGCCGCTTTGCCTCGGGCCTTACCGATGTGAGCCAGGAGCACGACCGCTACCTGGCGATGGGTGAGGACCACCTTGGCCGTCTTCGTTGACACCTCGGCCCTTTACGCCCTCCTGGACCGGGACGATGCCCGGCACCCGGAGGCGGCGGAAAGGTTTCGCCGCCTCTTGGCGGCCCGGGAGCGGTTGGTAACCCACAGCTACGTGGTGGTGGAAAGCGTGGCCTTGGTTCAGAGAAGGTTGGGCCTCGAGGCGGTGCGGGCCCTTTGCCACGGCCTGTTGGAGGTGGTCCATACCGTTCCTGTGGACGAGGACCTGCACCAGGTGGCCCTGACCGCCCTCCTGGCCTCCGGGAGGAGGGAGATCAGCCTGGTGGACTGGACCAGTTTTTTCTTCATGCAACGAAGGGGTTTAAGGAAGGCCTTGGCCTTTGACGAACACTTTTGGGAACAGGGCTTTAGCCCGGTGGACGCTTAGACCATGGACAAGGAACTCCTTACGCAAGAGGTGCTCCGCCTGAAAGCGGAGCGGCAGGCGGTGATCCTGGCCCACTCCTACCAGCTCCCCGAGGTGCAGGAGGTGGCGGACTTCGTGGGGGACTCCTTGGGCCTGGCCCGGGAGGCCCAGCGAACCCGGGCCAAGGTGATCGTCTTCGCCGGGGTGCACTTCATGGCGGAAACAGCCGCCATCCTCAACCCCGACAAGACCGTGCTCCTGCCGGACCTGGAAGCGGGCTGCTCCCTGGCGGACAGCATCCGCCCTGAGGACGTCCTGGCCTGGAAGGAGGCCCACCCGGAGGGCATCGTGGTGGCCTACGTGAACACCAAGGCCGAGGTGAAGGCCCTGGCGGACGTGTGCGTCACCAGCGCCAACGCCGTGGAGGTGGTCTCCCGCCTGCCGGAGGACCGGCCCATCTTCTTCGTGCCCGACATGTTCCTGGGGGCCCACGTGGCCCGGGTCACGGGCAGGAAGCTGGACCTATTCCCTGGGGAGTGCCACGTGCACGCGGGCATCCGCGAGGAGCACATCCAGGCCCTCCTGGAAGCCCACCCGGGAGCGGAGTTCATGATCCATCCCGAGTGCGGTTGCGGTTCCAGCTGCCTTTACCTCAAGCCGGACGCCAAGATGCTCTCCACCGAGGGCATGGTGCGCCACGCCAAGCGCTCGGAGGCCAAGGAGTTCGTGGTGGCCACGGAGGTGGGGATCCTCTACCGCCTCGCCAAGGAGGCCCCGGGGAAGACCTTCATCCCGGTGAAGCCGGAAGCGGTTTGCGAGTACATGAAAAAGATCACCCTGGAGAAGGTCTACCTCTCCCTCAGGGAGATGCGCCACGTGGTGCGGGTACCCGAGGAGGTGGCCCTTAGGGCCCGGCGGGCCCTCGAGGCCATGGTAGCCGTGGGCTAGCGCCTGGCCTCCGCGCCTTATGCACAGCCGGAGCGTAGACCTCCTGATCCTGGGCGCGGGGGTGGCGGGGGTGTACGCCGCCTTGGCCGCGGAGGCGGAAGGGGCCAGGGTCCTCCTCCTCAGCAAGGACCCCCTGCCCTCGGGTTCTACCCCTTGGGCCCAGGGCGGGATAGCTTTCCCCTTAGACGACAAGGACTTAGAAACCCACCTGAAGGATACCTTGCGGGCCGGGCGGGGCTTGGTGGAGGAAGGGGTGGCCCGCTCCATCCTAGAGGAAGCGCCCAGGCACCTGGAGCGCCTCCTCGCCTGGGGCCTTCCCTTCCACCCCGAGCCCACCCGGGAGGGCGGGCACTCCCGGGCCCGGGTGCGCCACCTGGGTGGGGACCGAAGCGGCCTCCTCCTCCTCCGGGGGCTCCTCGCCCGCCTGCAGAGCCCGGTGTTGGAGGGGCACCTGGCGGTGAACCTCCTGGTGGAGGGAAAGCGGGTGGCCGGGGCCTGGGTCCTCGGTCCGGAAGGGCCGGTGGAGGTCCGGGCCGGGGCGGTCCTCCTAGCCACCGGGGGCTTCGGGCGGCTTTTCCCCGTGACCACCAACCCCCCTGGGGCCACGGGGGACGGCATGGCCCTGGCCCACCGGGCAGGGGCCGTCCTTAGGGACCTGGAGTTCGTCCAGTTCCACCCCACGGCCCTGCCGGATGGCGCCTTGGTGAGCGAGGCCTGCCGGGGAGAGGGGGCCATCTTGCTGAATGCCCTTGGAGAGCGCTTCATGCCCCGCTACGACCCCCTGGGGGAGCTGGCCCCCCGGGACGTGGTGGCCCGGGCGGTCTTCCGGGAGAGGGAGCGCACCGGCGGGGTCTTTTTGGACCTGAGGCCCATCCCCCGCCTGGAGGAGCGCTTCCCCACGGTGGTGGCCTCGGCCCGCGCCCTAGGCCTGGACCCCTTGAAGGAACCCATCCCCGTAGCCCCCGCCGCCCACTACGCCATGGGCGGGGTGAAGACGGACCTTCGGGGCTTCACCGGGGTAGAAGGGCTCTACGCCGCAGGGGAGGTGGCCTCCACCGGGCTGCACGGGGCCAACCGCCTGGCTTCCAACAGCCTCCTCGAGGGCCTGGTCATGGGGGAGCGGGCCGCGCGGGCGGCGCTGGAGGGCCTCTCCTTTCCAAGGGCTCCCGAGGCCCTGCCTGCCCTCACCCTGGACCCAAGCCTTCTCCCCGAGCTCCGGCGGTGGATGGAAAGGGGGGCCGGGGTGGTGCGGCGGCGGGAGGGCCTGGAGGAGGCCCTGGCCTTTGCCGAGGGCCTTCCCCTGGAAGAAGCCCCCCCGGACCGGGCCACAAGGCCCGCCCTGGAGGCGGGGAGCCTGGCCCTTTTGGCCCGCCTCCTCCTGCGGATGGCCCTCCTTAGGGAGGAAAGCCGCGGGGCCCACTTCCGGGAGGACTTTCCCCAGGAAGCCCAGGAGGCCTACCACCTCGAGGCCCAGGGCTTCACCCTAAGCCGGGTGCCCGCGGGGGTATAATGGCCCTGGAGGTGGCTATGAAAGGTCATCCGGACGTGATCCAGAGCCTACAGGAGAGGCTTTCCGAGGAGCTTGCCGCCATCTTGCAGTACATGGTCCACGCGGAGATGGCGGAGAACTGGGGTTTCAAGGCCCTGGCCCGCCACCTCAAGGCCCACGCCATCACCGAGATGCGCCACGCGGAGAAGCACATCGAGCGCATCCTCTTCCTGGAGGGCTTCCCCGAGGTGAGCCGCATCGGGGAGATCCGGATCGGCAAGAACGTGGAGGAAATCCTCTTCAAGGACTACGAGGGAGAGCTCCAGGCGGTGAAGGGCTACAACGAGACCATGAACCTGGCCCAATCCCTGGGGGACAACGGCACCCGGGACCTGGTGGCGGAGATCCTCAAGGACGAGGAGGCCCATGTGGACTGGCTGGAGACCCAGCGGGAGCTTAAGGAGCAGATGGGCCTAGCCAACTACCTGCAGTACCTGGCGGGAGAGGCCGGGTAGGGTCCCTAGCCCACGGGGGCCTTGAGGTGCTTGCGGGCCCAGCGCTCGATGGCGGCGATGACCGCCTCCAGTTCCCGCCCGGCCTCGGTGAGGCTGTAGCGGGTGCGGGGGGGCATGTAGGACTCCACCCGCTTCTCCACCACGCCCAGGCCCACCAGGTGCTCCAGGCGTTGGGACAAGGTGGCGGGGTTCACCCCCCCGATGGCCCGGGAGAGCTCGTTGAAGCCCTTGGGGCCTTCCAGGAGGGCCCTGATGATGTGCAGGGTCCACTTCTCCTGGAGGAGGTTGAGGGCCTCGTACACCGGGCAGAAGGCCTCGGGCTCGGCCATACCCCCATGGTAGCACAGGGGGCACCCTTCCCCTGGCTTTTCCTCAGGGCCTATTCCCCTGCGCCTTTCTGGCCACCAGGGTGAGGACGGTATAGCTGGCCACGGTCTTGCCCTCCTGGTTCAGGACCTCCACCGCCCACTCCACCACCCCGGTCCTCTCGTCCCGGGGGCGCTTGGCCTTCACCGTGAGCCGGGCTTGCAAGGTATCCCCGATGCCCACGGGTTCGGTGAAGCGCAGGCCCTCGAGGCCGTAGTTGGCCAGCACCGGCCCCGGGGCTGGGTCCACGAAGAGCCCGGCGGCGGCGGAGAGGACGAAGTATCCGTGGGCCACCCGCTTCCCGAAGAGGCTCTCCTTGGCCGCCACCTCGTCGGTGTGGGCGTAGAAGTGGTCCCAGGAGAGGTGGGCGAAGAGGGCGATGTCCGCCTCCGTCACCGTGCGGCGGTGGGTGAGGAGGGTTTCCCCCACTTCCAGCTCCTCGTAGTGCTTGCGGAAGGGGTGCACCTGGGTGGGACGCTCCGCCCCCCTGGCGTACTCCCCGGTGAGGGCCTGCAGGGTGTGGGGGTCCGCCTGGAGGGCCAGGCGGGCCAGGTGGCGCTTGACGGAAAGGAGCCCCCCCAGCTCCTCCCCGCCTCCTGCCCGTCCGGGTCCCCCGTGGAGGAGGCGGGGCAAGGGGGAGCCGTGGCCGGTGGAGCTGTGGGCATCCCTCTGGTTCAGGACGTGGAGCCGGCCCACCTCCCCGGAAAGCCCCAGGAGGTAGAAGCGGGCCTCCTCGGGGTCGGGGGTGGCCAGGGTGGCGGCCAGCATCCCCCCGCCCAGGCAGAGGAGGCGCAGGGCCTCTTCCCGGTTTCCATAGGGGAAGAAGGTGGCCACCGGACCAAAGGGCTCCACCCGGTGCAAGGCCTCCCCGTGGGGCTCCTCCGCCAGGAGCAGGGTGGGGGGGAAGAAGGCCCCATCCCGCCTTCCCGGGTGTTGCCAATGGATGCGGGCCCCTCCTGCCAGAAGGGCTTCCACCGCCCGCGCCACCTCCTCCTTCTGCTCCAGGGAGGCCAGGGGGCCCAGGTCCACCCCCTCCTCCCGGGGGTCGCCCAGCCGGAGGCCTTCCAGGTGCCTGCGGGTGGCCTCGAGGAGGGCCTCGAGGCGGTCCTTGGGGGCGAAGACCCGGCGGATGGCGGTGCAGCGCTGCCCCGTTTTGATGGCAAGTTCCTGGGCGATCTCCTGGGCCAGCCGCTGTAGCTCTTCCTCGCCCGCTTCTTCCCCTAAAAGGGCGGCGTTGAGGGAGTCGGTTTCCGCGTTGAAGAGGGCTCCTCTTTCTAGAAAGGCGGGATGGCGGCGGAGGCGGTCGGCGGTGGCCTTGGAGCCCGTGAAGTAGACGCTATCCCGGTGGTCCAGGGCCTCCAGGGCCTCCCCCAGGCCGCCCGCCACGAACTGGAGGCTTCCCTCCGGCAGAAGCCCGGACTCCAGCATGAGGCGCACCAACCCCTCGGCCACGTGGGCCGTGGGGGTGGCGGCCTTGGCCAGGGTGGGCACCCCTGCTAGGAAGGCGGGGGCGAACTTCTCCAAAAGGCCCCAGACGGGGAAGTTGAAGGCGTTGATCTGCACCGTGATCCCGCCCTTGGGCCCCAGGAGGTGGCGCCCCTGGAAGGAGAAGTCCTTGCTCAGGGGAAGGTTTTCCTCCTCGGGGAGGAAGTTGCCTTCGGGGAGCTGCCGGGCCAGGGAGCTATAGGCGAAAAGTACCCCAATCCCCCCGTCCACGTCGTACCAGGCGTCCCGCCTCGTCCCCCCGGTGGTGGCGTAGAGGCGGTAGAGCTCTTCCTTCCGCTCGGAAAGGTACTGGGCCAAGGCCCGTAGCCGCTGCCCCCGCTCCCTAAAGTCCAGGGCCAGGAGGGCCTTCCCCCCTATCTCCCGCCCCCACTCCACGGCCTCCCGCAGGGGCAAGCCCTCGGAGGTGACGAAGCCCAGCACCTCCCCCGTGGCGGCGTCCCGCACCGCCACGCCCTCGCCCATGCCCTCGCGCCACTCTCCCAATAAGTAGCTCTTGATCTTCATCAACCTACCCTCCCGTGGTGACGTGTTGGGCCCCGGAGGGACCGGGGCCCTTCCCTGGGGCTTGGCCTAGACGGCCTTGAAGGCTTCAAACACCTCCCCGCAAGCCTGGCACTGGTAGAGCATCTTGCACAAGGTGGCCCCAAAGGCGTTCTTGAGAACCACTTGGCCGCTGCCGCACCGGGGGCAAGGGGGGTCTTCCTGGGCTACCTCGGCCATGGGCAGGGGCAGGGGTGGAGCGATGCCGTAAGCGCGTAGCTTCTCCTTGGCCTCGGCCGCCATGGCCTCCGTGCTCCAGGGGGTGCGGGCCTCCACCACCTCCACCTCCTTGGCTCCTGCCCCCCGCAGGGCCTTTTCCATCTCTTCGCGGATGAGCCGTAGGGCGGGGCAGCCGGAAAAGGTGGGGCGGAAGCGGACCCTAACCTTTTCCCCTTCCGCTTCTACCCCCAGGACCATCCCCATCTCCACGATGTTGAGGACGGGAATCTCCGGATCCCTGACCCCTTTTAGGGCTTCCCAGTACCGCTCTACCATGCCTTGGCCTCCGGATCCCAGCGGGCCACGGACTGCATCTCCGCCAGGAGGGACCAGAGGTATTCCGTGTGCTCCCGGCGGCTTTTGGGCACGTACCCTCCCTCAGGGGGCCTTAGGCCCGAACGCACCAGGTGGGCGGTCACCTCCTCCAGGTAGGGGGCCTCGAGGGCCTTGAGGTCCGGCACCACCCCTGCCTCCACCAGGGCCTCGTCCCCAGGGAGAGGCTGGAAGAGCTGGCGGACGTAGGGGAAGAGGGTTTCTAAGGCCTCTTGCGTCCGGCGGTGGGATTCCTCCGTGCCCTGGCCCAGGCGCTCCACCCAGAGGGAAGAGTGCTTCAGGTGGAACCTTTCTTCCTTCAGGATGCGGCTTGCCGCCTCGGCCAGGGGAGGGTAGGCGCTCTTCGCCGCCTCCTTGAGCCAGAGGTTCTCGTAGGCATCAAAGAGGTACTGCCGCACCATGGTGAAGGCCCAGTCCCCCTTGGGAAGCTCCACCAGGATGGCGTTTTGGAACTCCAGGGGATCGCGGAAGTAGACCAGGCGGTCGGGGTCGGAGCCGTCCAGCTCCTGCCTTAGCTCCAGCCAGAGCTTGGCGTGGCCCAACTCGTCCTGGGCCAGGTTGGCGATGGCGATGTCCTCCTCGAGGATGGGGGCATGCCCCACCCACTCGGAAAGCCGCTGGGCCAGGACCGCCTCATCGTCAGCCCAGGCGGTGAGCCGGGCCACCAAGGCATCCTTCAGGTAGGCCTCAAGCATCCCGGTTCACCTCCACCCCCTTGGCGGTGATGAGCCCGTAGTAGCTTTGCAGCCGGTAGGTCTTCTCCTTGGCCGGGGCGAACCAGCTTTCCACCACTTCCTCCTTGGGTTCGGTCCCCACCACCAGGCGCTCGGGAACCGCCCAGAAGGCCACCCCCTGGGTCTGCAGGAGGGCTTGGGCGATGGCGTCCTCGGGGCCTTGCGCCAGGAAACGGCCCACCAGGTCCCCGTAGACCATGCTCCGGCGGTGGCTCCGCTTGGCGAAGACCCAATAAGGTTCTTCGCTTCCTCCCTCCCTTCTGGTGGGCTTCAGATCCTTTAGGCCCTCCTGGGAAACGTGAAAGAAGGCCTCGGCTGGGGCCACGAAGAGGGCGTAGGCGGCGGGGCGCCGCACGAACACGTGCCGGGCCACGAGGAGGGCGTGCTCGGGGTCTGCGGCGTGTACCGAGCCCACCATCTGCACGGGGGACCTGGGGGTGTCCTGCTTCATCACCTCAAACCGGGGCCACTCGGTTCCCCACATGGTGCCCCCCTAGTCCGCGGCCTGGGCCAGGTGGCGCTTGCCGTAGGCCTCGAGGGCCTCCCGCACCCAGCGCCCCTCCTCGTGGGCCTTCCTCCGGGCCGCAAGGCGGTGCCGGTTCATGGGGCCTTCCCCGCCAATCACCTTCCAGAAGTCGTCCCAGGGGATGGGGCCGTGGATCCAGTTGCCCGTCTTCTCGTCGTAGCGGAGGTCGGGGTCGGGGATGGTGAGCCCAGCGTCCAGGAGCTCGGGGACATGCTCGTTCAGGAACTCCTGGCGCACCTGGTCGTTGGTCTTGGTCTTGATGCCCCAGCGGAGGAGAAGGGGGGTGTGGGGGGAGTCGGTGTCGTGGGGCCCGGCCATCATGAGGGTGGGCCACCACCAGCGGTTCAGGGCGTCCTGGACCATCTGGCGCTGCTTCTTCGAGCCCTTGGCGTAGAGGAGGACCGCCTCCTTTCCCTGCTTGTGGTGGAAGGTTTCCTCAGCGCAGATGCGCACCATGGCCCGGGAGTAGGGCCCGTAGGAGCACTGGGCCAGCATGGTCTGGTTCTTGATGGCCATCCCGTCCACCAGCCAGCCGATGATGCCCACATCCGCCCAGGTGAGGGTGGGGTAGTTGAAGATGTTGGAGTACTTGGCCTTGCCGGAAAGAAGGGCCTCCACCATCTCCTCCCGGGTGATCCCTAAGGTTTCGGCGGCGTGGTAGAGGTACTGCCCGTGCCCGGCCTCGTCCTGGACCTTGGCCAGGAGGATGAGCTTGCGCCTCAAGGAGGGAGCCCGGGTGATCCAGGCGCCCTCGGGGAGCATCCCCACCCACTCGCTGTGGGCGTGTTGGGAGATCATGCGGATGAGCTGGCGCCGGTACTCGGCAGGCATCCAGTCCCCGGGCTCGATCTTCTCGCCCCGAGCGATGCGGGCTTCAAACTCCTCAAGCCTTTCCCCGTAGTCGGGATCCTCTGGGTAGCCGAGCTTAAGCTTAACCATCCTCGCCTCCTTTCTCCTCTCTCGCCTCCACGCCCAAGGCCCTCAGGATGAGGGTGGCATAGGCTTCTGAAAGTTCTTCCAAGGAAAGGGGCCCATCGGGCCGGTACCACTGGTAGGTCCAGTTCAGGGCGGAAAGGACAAAGAGGGTGGCCAGGCGGAGGTTATCCACCCGGAAAACCCCTTGTTCCATTCCCTCCTGGATCACCGCCTGGACGCCTTCCTCGTAGCGGCGCCTTAAGGCCTTGGCCTCCTCAAGAAGGGGAGGGGAGAGGTGTTTCCACTCGTGGAAGAACACCGTGGCCCGGGGCAGCTCCTGGGCGATGACCCCGAGGTGGCCCCGTACCAAGCCTTTCAGCTTGGCCACAGGATCGCCCTTAAGTCCCTCCAGAACTTTAAGGAAGCGCTCGGCGGCCTGGCGGACCACCTCGATGAGGAGCTCCTCCTTGGAGGTGATGTGGGCGTACAGGCTTCCCCCCTGGAGGTTCAAGTGCTTAGCCAGCTCCCGCATGCTGGTGGCGTGGTAGCCCCGCTGGCTGAAGAGGTGGCCTGCTATGGTGAGGATTTGCTCGCGCCGCTCCATGGCTAACGGTCGTTTGTTAGGGTAGCATACCCAGACGTAAGGGACAAGTGTCCCAAATCACCATGCGGGTGGGGCTCCGTGGTAAAGTGAAGCTGGGATGGTAAAGAGTAGGGTGAGCAGTAAAGGACAGATCACTTTACCCAAGCGAGTGCGGGAAATCCTGGGTGTGGGTCCGGGGGAGGAGGTGGCCTTTGAGGTAAGGGAAGGGGAGGTGGTGCTCCGGGCCCGCAAACGGGTACCCCTGGAGGCCCTCCTGGGGCGGCTCCGGGGCCAGGTGGCCTACCCAGGGGAGGAGGAGGAGCGCAGGGCGCGGGAGGCGGCGTGGAGCCCAAGGGACCCCTGAAGCGCTACTGGGCGGACACGAGCCTTCTCCTGCGCCTCCTCACCGGGGAACCTCCCCACCTGGCGGAGAAGGCCCTTTCGGTCTTCGCGGGGGCGGAGGGCGGGGCTTACCGCCTCCTGGTTCACCCCCTGGTGGTGGCGGAGGCCTTCTATACCTTGGTTTCCTTCTACCGGGTTCCCAAGGCAGAGGCGGCCCAGGCCCTCTGGGCGCTTTTGGACCGGGAGGGGGTGGAGGTGGTGGAAGGAGAGGCTTGCCGCCTGGCCTTGGAGGAGGCGGGGCGCGGGTCCCTAAGCTTCGTGGACGCTTTTCTCCTGAACCGGGCGGGCCTCGAGGGCCTAGCCACCTTGGACCGGGCCCTAGCCCGCCGGGCGCAAGGGGTGCTGCCCCAGGATCCTTCTTGAAGCTCCCACAGGATGCCGTTTCAGAGTTCGGGGAGCCTCGAGGCCGCCTCCTTAAGCCTTTCCCGCGAGGCGTGCAGGTAGATCTGGGTGGTGGCGATGGACTCGTGGCCCAGGAGGTCCTTCACGGCATCCAGCTCCACGCCGTTTTCCACCAGCAAGGTGGCGTAGGCGTGGCGGAGCTTGTGGGGGGTGAAGCGGCGGGGGTCCAGGCCCGCCCTCAGGGCCGCCTCCCGGAACTGGGCTTCCACGTACCGGGCAGAGGGCACCCGCCCCCGGCGCTTCCCCTGGAGGAAAGTGAAAACTGGCACATTCCCCTGGGGCGGGCCCAGCTCCCGGAGCGCCTCCCGGGCGGTCTTGGAAAGGGGCACCAGCCGCTCCTTATTGCCCTTGCCCACCACCCGTACCGCCACGGGAGCGCCCTTTTCCAGAACCAGGTTGCGGCCTTTCAGGGAAAGGGCCTCGGAGATGCGCAGGCCCGTGCCGTAAAGAAAGCGGGCCAAGGCGCTCAGCATTTTGGCTTCCTTGGCGTCCTGGAAGGCCTCGAGGAAGCGCCGGAGTTCCTCGGGGCTCGGGTGCAGGGGAAGCCTCCGGCCCGCCTTGGGGCGGCCGATGCCCTCGGTGGGGTCTTCTACCGCCTCGCCCCGCACCTGGGCCAGGTAGCGGTAGTAGCTCCTCAGGGCGGCCAAAAAGCCCTGAACCCGCCGGGCTGCCCAGCGCTCCTGGAGCAAGAGGGTCCGGACCGCCTCGGGGCCCGGCGGGAGGGAGTGGGCTTGTAGGAAGCGGAACCAGAAGGCCAGGTCCTGGAGGTAGCGCCGCACTCCCCGGGGGGAGTAGCCCCGCTCCAAAAGGAGGTACTCCGCATAGGGGGCCAGGTCCTCGAGGGCCCTATCGGGCTTTTTAATGCCGAGGCTTTTCCAAATAGCGGACTGAGGGCGGTCTGGGCTCACGGGGGCATTATACATGCGCGAAATGTACCTTTCGCGAACACAAGGGGGCAGTTACCCCGGGGTTACGGTGGCTGCCCTGGCCGGGGCGGCCCTTTACGGCTGCCTCGAGGGCGAGGAGGCGAAGGCAAGGCTACATCGATCCGGTGATCAGTTTCCCGGTAATGCTAGGGGTCCTCCTCGAGGCTTTCTCGGGGCCAAAATCCTTCCGGTGAGCCCCACCCCTAGGCTCCGTCTCGTCTTTGCCCTGGTGATCGCCTTCCTGGGGGTCCAGATGGTGGCTCAGGGGGCGGGCGGATGAAACGGATGGACCTCCGGATTTCTTGGACCCTGCGGGTAGGAGTCTTGCTCTCCGCTTATGGTCCTCCTCGGCGGGCTTGGGTATCTGGCGGCCCACGGGGGTACCCCGGCAGGGGTGGGTCCCTCGAGCCCGGGTTGCCCTTTCCGTTTTTCTCTTCCTAGAAGAGAAGGACTACGGCTTTGCCCTCATCACCCTCTGGGTGCTCCTCATCCTCCTGGCGAGCCTCTTATGATGGCTCTAACCCTACCACCCCAAGGCCAACCCTTCGGCCCTGGGGTCAGAGGCTGCCACCAAGGCCCCCTTCTCCCGGAGAATCACCTGGCCCCGCCCGAAGAAGCCGTACTCCACCTCATAACGCACCCGGTGCCCTAGGTCCTTGAGGAAGTGGGCCGTGGCCTGAGGGATGCCGGGCTCCAAGAGCACCTCGTCCCCACCCCGCCCCGGCACCACCTGCCAGCGGGGCCGGTCCAAGGCGGCCTGGGGGTTCAGGCCCTGGGCCAGGGCCAGGACCACCTGCACGTGCCCCTGGGGCTGCATGAACCCCCCCATGACCCCAAAGGGCCCCAGCGGCCTCCCCTCCCGGGTGAGGAAGCCGGGGATGATGGTGTGGTAGGGCCGTTTCCCCGGTCCCACCCGGTTGGGGTGCCCCGCTTCCAGGGAGAAGCCCAGCCCCCGGTTCTGCAGGGCGATGCCCGTACCCGGGATGAGGATTCCCGAGCCGAAACCCTGGTAGTTGGACTGGATGAGGGACACCATCACCTCCCCGTCCGCCGCCGCAAGGTACACGGTTCCCTCAGGCCTGAGCCCCGGGAGGACCTGGGGCAGGGCCCGCTCCCCGATGAGCTTCCGGCGTTCGGCCACATAGTCTGCGGCCAGGAGGGCCTGGGGAGGAAGCTCCAAGAACCTGGGGTCGGCCACGTGGCGGAAGGCGTCCGCCAGGGCCAGGCGCATGGCCTCGATCTGCAGGTGGTAGCTGAGAGGGTCCTCGGGCCTGAGGTCGAACCCCTCCAGGAGGGCCAGGGCCAGGAGGGCGGCGAGGCCTTGGCCGTTGGGGGGAAGCTCGTGCACCGTAAGCCCCCGGTAGGTGTAGGCCAGGGGTTCCACCCATTCCGGGCTGTGGGCCGCCAGATCCTCCCGCGTCAGAAGACCCCCGGTGGCCTCGCTGAACCCGGCGATGGCTTCCGCCAAGGGGCCCCGGTAGAGGCTTTCCCCGTAGCTTTCCGCAATCTCCCGCAGGGTGCGGGCGTGGAGGGGGCTATGCCACACCTCCCCCGCCCGGGGAGCCCGGCCTCCGGGAAAGAAGACCTCCTGGAAGGGGCGGAACTCGGGACCCTTGAGGGGAAGGTAAACCCCCTCCGCCCGCTGCCAGGCACGTGCCGTCTCCGGGCCCACGGGAAACCCCTCCTCCGCATAGCGGATGGCCGGGGCCAGCACCTCGGCAAAGGGAAGCCTCCCCCAGCGCTCATGCAGGGCCCGCCACCCCGAAACCGCCCCCGGCACCGTCACCGGGAGCCAGCCCCGCTCCGGCATCCCCCCCTCCGGCACCCTTTCCGGGGTGAGGGCCAAAGGGCTTTTCCCCGAGGCGTTCAGGCCGTGCAGCTTCCCGTCCCACACCTGGGCGAAGAGGTCCCCCCCGATGCCGTTGGAGGTGGGTTCCACCACCGTGAGGCAGGCGGCCATGGCGATGGCCGCGTCCACCGCGCTTCCCCCCTTGAGAAGCATCTCCATCCCCGCCAGGGCCGCTAAGGGCTGGCTGGTGGCCACCGCGCCCCGCCGACCCAGCACCACATGGCGGCGGGAGGGGTAGGGATAGTGGGTGAGGTCCATGGGGCTTACTGTACAGCGGCCTTGGGCCTGTAGTTATGTGCTAAGCTTCACGATTAAAGTGCTTGTGCTTTCCGTCTTTCCTTTGCCGTTAGGAAAACTCCCGTTCCAACTCCCTAAGCCGCTCGGCGATCCCCGTGTACTCCAGCTCCTCCATGGGCAGCATGGCCGGGCCGTAAAAGCCCTGGCGGCGCATCTCCTGGGCCTTCTCCACCACCCTAGCCCGCACCGCATCCCAGACGGGGTCCCCAAAGAGATCCACAGGCTCGGAGAGCCTTCCCTCCCTGAGGGAAAAGACAAGCCCGCACACCATGGGCACGCAGAAAAAGCTGGAGGCAGGGGTGTTGGCCTTGACCGGCATGAGGGGCAGATGGTGGCTTCCCCGGGTGTCCCCCGCCACAAAGGGGGCCAGGGCAAAGGGGGGGCCGAACTCCTCCGTGGCGGGGAAGATCTTCTGGGTGCGAACGATAGCCACGGGATCGTCCTTACCCACGTAGCGCCCGGCGATGTTGCGCAAGCGGGTGGTGCTCACCACCGCGGCGATCTCCCCGTAGCGCCGGGACCAGATGGACTCTATCCCAAAGCGGTGGGAATCCCGGAGCAAAGCGGCGATGTCATAGAGCCTTTCCGGGGCGTCCAGCTCAATGTAGCTATCCCTCTCTGTCTGGGCCAGGTCCATGATGCGGAAGCGGAAACCCGGGCGCAACTCCGAGGAGAGCAGGAGGCCCGAAGAGTACATGGGATCGGCAAAGGCCAGGTAAAGGGGCAGGTTGAAGGCCCCGGGCTCGGTCTTATCGGCGGCCAGAACCATGAAGGGCTCGGCGGGGCGTTCCTCAAACTCCATCTCCGCCACCTGGGGCCCCAGGCCGTGGAGGTTACCGGTGAAGGCGTCCTTCAAAAGGTCCTGTCCCGCTCCATAAAGCCCCTCCTCCTTGGCCACCTGGGTACCTTCCCGGAAGGCCTTCCACGCTAGCTCGTGGATGGAGGGGTGCCGAACCCCGTGGGTGTGCGAGAGGAGGAGGACGATATCGTCCCCGATATGAAACACATGGGCATCCTGAAGGAGGCGGCCCACCTCCTCCCGCACCACCTCCTCTACCCTGGCCAGGACCCTGCGGCTCGGTAGGGTGTGGCCTCCCACGGAACCAATGTCGGCCTTGAGGACGCTGAGCGTGACCTTCATAAGCCCCTCCTTTCGTTTCCATCCTTCCACGCTAATGGGCACTTTGGCAAGCCTGCTTCCGCCACGAGGCAGGAAAAGCTTGGAAACGTGGATGGAAGCCAGCGGGGATCTTGACACCCCACCCGCCCAGGGATAAAGTGGACTTACCGACCGGTCGGTGAGCTATGGTGACCACCACGAAGGACCGCATCCTGGAGGAAGCCGCAAGGCTCTTCACGCAAAAAGGCTACGAGGCCACCAGCGTCCAGGACCTGGCCGAGGCCCTGGGGCTTTCCAAGGCCGCCCTCTACCACCACTTTCGCAGCAAGGAGGAGATCCTCTACGAGGTGAGCCTCCTGGCCCTGCGGGGCCTGGTGGAAGCCGGGGAAAGGGCCCTCGGGGAGCCCGACCCCAAAAGGGCCCTCCTCGCCTTCATGCAGGGCCACGCCCGCTTCTTTGAGGAGAACTACCCCTTCTTCGTCACCATGCTCCAGGGCATCCAAAGCCTCTCCCCCGAGCGGCGGGCCCAGACGGTGGCCCTGCGCGACCGGCACGAGGGCAACCTGCGCCGGATCCTGCGCTGGGGAATGGAGGAAGGGGCCTTCCGCCAGGTGGACGTGGCCCTGGCCGGACGGGCCATCCTCTCCATGCTCAACTGGATGATCCGCTGGTTCCGCCCGGGAGGACCATTGCGGGCCGAGGAGGTGGCTCGGTTCTACTTTGAGCTTGTCCTAAAGGGGTTAGAAGATGGACGTTCCTGAACACAAGGAAATCCGTCAGCTGGCCCGGCGCTTCCTGGAAGAGGCAGGCCCCGCCTTGGCGGAATACGAGGCGAGGGAAGCCTTCCCTTGGCCCCTGGTGCGGCGCATGGGGGAGCTGGGCTTCCTGGGGGTCTTCGTGCCCGAAGAGCTCGGGGGAGCCGGGTTGGACTTCTGGGCCTACATCGCCCTCCTGGAGGAGCTGGGAGGCTACGCCTCCTTACGCTCCATCCTCTCCGTGCAACAAAGCCTGGTCCTCACCCCTCTCTTGGCCTACGGTACCCAGGACCAGAAGGAACGGTATGTGCCCAGGTTAGCGCGGGGAGAGGTCCTTGGCGCCTACGGGCTCACGGAGCCCGAGGCCGGGTCGGACGCGGGAAGCCTACGGACCCGGGCCTACCGGGACGGGGACCACTATGTGCTGGAAGGGCAGAAGACCTTCATCTCCCACGCCAACGTGGCGGAGGTCTTTCTCATTTTTGCTAAAACCGACCCCGAAAAGGGCAATAAGGGCATCACCGCCTTTTTGGTGGAGCGGAAAGACGGCGTGCGCACCACCCCCCTCAAGGGCAAGCTGGGCCTGAAGGCGGCGGATACGGGGATGGTCTTCCTGGAAGGGGTGCGGGTGCCCCAGGACCGGGTTCTGGGGAAGGAAGGGGAGGGCTTCAAAATCGCCATGGCCACCCTGGACACGGGGCGCATCTCCCTAGCGGCAGGAGCGGTGGGGCTGATGCAACGGGCCTTGGACCTGTCCCTAGGCTACGCCAAGGAAAGGCACCAGTTCGGACGGCCCATCGCCAGCTTCCAGCTGGTCCAGGCCCACCTGGCCCAGATGAAGCTGGACCTGGAAGCCAGCCGCCTCCTCACCTACCAGGCGGTGGCCAAGAAGCTACGGGGGGAGAGGTACACCTTGGAGGCAAGCATGGCCAAGCTCTTCGCCTCCGAGGCCGCCAACCGCGTGGCCTACCGGGCCATCCAGGTCCACGGGGGCTATGGCTTTTTCGAAGAGTATGAGGTGGCAAGGCTCTATCGGGACGCCCGCATCCTCACCCTCTACGAGGGCACGAGCGAGATCCAAAGGCTGGTGATCGGGGCCCACCTCACGGGGGTAAGGGCCTTCAGCTAAGGAGGTGAACGGCATGCAAGGCGCGAGCAGGTGGCTTTGGGCGGTAGGCCTTATCCTCCTGTCCCTGGCTTGGGCCCAAGTGCGGGAAGGGCTGGACCTCGGCGCTCTCAACGCCTTCAAGGCCCGCTTGGAGGGCGAGGTGGCCCAAGGAAGGCTTCCTGGAGCCGTGTTTCTGGTGGCACGGCACGGGCAAGTGGTCTATCACGAGGCCGTGGGCTACCTCGATCCCCAGACCCGCAGCCCCATGACCCGGGAGGCCATTTTTCGCATATATTCCATGACCAAACCCCTGACCTCAGCCTTGGCTCTAGCCTTGGCTGAAGAGGGGCGGCTCAGCCTCACTGATCCCATCCCCCTTTACCTTCCGGAGTTCCGCGAGGCGAAGGTAGGGGTGGAAAAACCAGGGCCAGGCGGTCAGCCTACCTTGGAACTCGTACCCGCTTCCCGTCCCATCACCGTCTACGACCTCCTCCGCCACACCTCGGGGATCACTTACGGCATCTTCTTTGACTCCCTGGTGAAGCAGGAGTACCGCAGGATGGGGGCCGACGCGGTGGACCAGACCCCAGAGGAATTTCTGGGCAAGCTGTCGCGCCTTCCCCTCCAGTTCCAGCCGGGCACGATCTGGGAGTACGGCAACTCCACCGACCTCCTGGGTCACCTCATGGAGCGCCTGACAGGCAAGAGCCTGGCGCAGCTTCTAGAGGAAAGGATCTTCAAACCCTTGGGCATGGCAGACGCGGGTTTCCTCGTGCCCCAGGAAAAGCAAAGTCGGATCGCGGAACCCTTTGCCATCGACCCCTTCACTAGGCAACCCACGCCTCCAGCCCTGGACGTGCGCCGATCCCCAAAGCGCCACTCGGGGGGTGCGGGCGCCGTGGCTACTGCCCTAGACTACTACCGCTTCCTGCAAGCCCTCCTCAACGGGGGAGAGCTGGGAGGAAGGCGCATTCTTTCCCCTAAAAGCGTCGCCCTGATGACCCAGGACCACCTGGGCCCCCTGTACCTGCCCTCCTTGCAACGGGGTGCACCCTACCTTCCCGGACCGGGGTACGGGTTCGGCCTCGGGGTGGCGGTGCGCCTGGCCGATGGCGGAAGCCCCCTCCCCGGAACCGCTGGCGATTATTACTGGGGAGGCCTTTTCGGAACATACTTCTTCGTGGACCCCAAAGAGAAGCTCATCGGGGTTTGGATGATGCAGAATCCAGGCGGGCGCACCTACTACGCCCAGCTCTTCCGGAGCGCCGTCTACGCCAGCCTTCGCTGATGGGAAGGCTAGAGGGCAAGACCATCTTGGTGACGGGAGCGGCCCACGGCATCGGCCGGGCGGCCCTGGAGGTTTTCGCCCGGGAAGGGGCTAGGCTGGTGGCGGTGGATTGGGAAGAGGAAGCCCTCTCGGAAGCGGTGGCCGTCCTCGAAAGCGAAGCTTTGGCCGTGCCCGCGGACGTGGCCGATCCCGAGGGGGTGGAGAGGGCTTTTGGGGAGGCCTTGGAGGAGTTCGGGGCGCTCCACGGGGTGGCCCACTTCGCCGGCATCGCCCATGCGGCTCTTTCCTGGAATATCTCCCTATTCGACTGGGAGCGGATCCTGCGGGTCAACCTCACAGGGAGCTTCCTGATAGGCAAAAAGGCGGGGGAGATCATGCGGGGAGGGGGCCTGGTCCTCACCGGCTCGGTGGCGGCCCTGGGGGCCTTTGGCCTCGCCCACTACGCCGCCAGTAAGGCCGCCCTCTTGGGCCTTACCCGGACCCTAGCCCTGGAGCTTGCCCCCAAGGGCATCCGGGTGAACCTCCTGGTGCCGGGCCTCATCGAAACCCGGATGACCGCGGGCCTGCCCGCCTGGTCCCGGGACCAGGAAATCGAGGCCTCCCCTCTCAAGCGGGCCGGGCGCCCGGAGGAGGTGGCCTACTCGGCCCTTTTCCTCCTTTCAGATGAGGCCAGCTTTATCACCGGCCAGGCCCTCTACGTGGATGGGGGGCGGTCCCTCGTGGGGCCGGGGGGCCTGCCCCCAGGGTTCGGAAGGAAGGAGGTGGCATGATGCCCCTGTACTTTGAAGACTTTGAGGTCGGCCAGCGCTTCACCACGGCAGGGCGGACGGTTACCGAGGCGGACGTGGTGAACTTCGCGGGAGTGTCCGGGGACTACAACCCCATCCACACCGACGCGGAGTTCGCCAAGGGCACCCCCTTCGGCCAGCGCATCGCCCATGGGCTTCTGGTCCTTTCCATGTTCACCGGCCTGCGGCAGCGCACCGGGGCCACGGACGGCACCCTCATCGCCTGGCTGGAGATCCGCAACTACAAGTTTCTCAAGCCCGTCCTCATCGGCGACACCATCCGCGGGGAAACGGAAATCCTGGAGAAGCGGGAGACCTCCAAGCCCGACCGGGGAATCGTGGTCCAGCGGGTCCGGGTCCTCAACCAGCGGGACGAGGTGGTGCAAGAGGGGGAGTTCGTGACCCTGATCCGGAGGCGGCCTTGAGCCCCTTCGCCCGTTGGTTCCAAGCCGAGGTCCGAAGGCGGGAAGGAGGGGAGGCCGAGCTCCTCCTGCCCGTACGGGAGGAGTTCTTGCAGGGCCAAGGCCTGGTGCACGGGGGGATCCTGGCTGCCCTCCTGGACAGCGCCCTTGGGCAGGCGGTGGAGAGCCTGGGGGTCAAGGTGGTCACCGCCGAACTCTCCGTGAACTACCTGAGGCCGGTGCGGGAGGGGGTGCTTTTGGCCCGGGGCTTCGTGGTGCACGCGGGAAAAAGGCTTTTTCACGCTGCAGGAGAAGCCTGGTTGGAGGGGGAGCGGGTGGCCTTCGCCAAGGGCACCTTCTACCGGGTGGACGGGGGGTAAACTGGCCCCCAAAGGAGGCAAAGGATGTTCCCCAGCACCATGATGGACGAGGACCTGAACCTTTGGGACTTCCTGGAGCGGGCGGCGGAGCTTTTCCCTCGGAAGGAGGTGGTTTCCCGCCTCCCCACGGGGGAGATCCACCGCACGGACTACGCTGAGGTCTACCGCCGGGCGCGGCGGCTCATGGGGGGCCTAAAGGCCCTGGGGGTGGGGGTGGGGGACCGGGTGGCCACCTTGGGGTTCAACCACTTCCGGCACCTGGAGGCCTACTTCGCCGTCCCCGGGATGGGGGCGGTGCTCCACACCGCCAACCCCCGCCTCTCCCCCAAGGAGATCGCCTACATCCTGAACCACGCGGAGGATAAGGTGCTCCTCTTTGACCCCCAGCTCCTCCCCTTGGTGGAAACCCTGAGGCCCGAGCTCAAGACCGTGCGCCACCTGGTGGTGATGGACGAGAAGGCGCCGGAAGGGTATCTGGCCTACGAGGAGGTCCTGGGGGAGGAGGTGGACCCGGTGCGGGTGCCCGAGCGGGCCGCCTGCGGCATGGCCTACACCACGGGGACCACTGGCCTGCCCAAGGGGGTGGTCTACAGCCACCGGGCCCTGGTCCTCCACACCCTGGCCGCGGGCCTTCCCGATGGGAGCGGCCTTTCGGAAAGGGATGTGGTCCTCCCCGTGGTGCCCATGTTCCATGTGAACGCCTGGTGCCTGCCCTACGCCGCCACCCTGGTGGGGGCCAAGCAGGTCCTGCCGGGGCCGCGGCTGGACCCCGCCTCCCTGGTGGAGCTCTTCGACGGGGAGGGGGTGACCTTCACCGCCGGGGTGCCCACGGTCTGGCTGGCCCTGGCCGACCACCTGGAGGGCACCGGCCACCGCCTCAAGACCCTGAAGCGCCTGGTGGTGGGGGGTAGCGCCGCCCCGAGAAGCCTGGTGGAACGGTTTGAGCGCATGGGGATCGAGGTGCGCCAGGGCTACGGCCTCACGGAAACCTCCCCGGTGGTGGTGCAGAACTTCGTGAAAAGCCACCTGGAGGACCTGCCCTGGGAAGAGAAGATCGGCCTCAAGGCCAAGACTGGCCTCCCCATCCCCCTGGTGCGCCTGCGGGTGGCGGACGAGGCGGGCCGCCCCGTGCCCAGGGATGGGAAAGCCATGGGGGAGGTCCAGCTGAAGGGACCCTGGATCACTGGGGGGTATTACCGGAACGAGGAGGCGAGCCAAAGCGCCCTCACCCCGGACGGCTGGTTCCGCACCGGGGACATAGCCACCTGGGACGAGGAGGGCTACCTGGAGATCAAGGACCGCCTCAAGGACCTCATCAAGTCCGGGGGGGAGTGGATCTCCAGCGTGGACCTGGAAAACGCCCTCATGGGCCACCCCAAGGTGAAGGAGGCGGCGGTGGTGGCCATCCCCCACCCCAAATGGCAGGAAAGGCCCCTGGCGGTGGTGGTGCCCCGGGGGGAAAAGCCTACGGAAGAGGAGCTTAGGGAGCACCTCCTGCGGGCAGGGTTCGCCAAGTGGCAGCTCCCGGATGCCTTCGTCTTCGTGGAGGAAATCCCCAGGACCAGCGCGGGCAAGTTCCTCAAGCGGGCCCTGAGGGAGCAGTACAAGGACCTTTTCCAAGGGGGTGGCTGATGTTCCTGGAGCAGTTTCGCCTGGACGGCAAAGTGGCCCTGGTAACCGGGGGGTCCCGGGGGCTGGGCCTCGAGGCCGCCCTGGCCCTCAAGGAGGCCGGGGCTAAGGTGGCGGTCCTGGCCCGGAGGGCCAGCTTCTTCGAGGAAGCCAAAAAGCACCTGGGGGAAGCCCTTTACCTGGAAGGGGATGTCCGGGACGAAGGGCGGCTTCTTGAGGTGGTGGACCAGGTGGAGCGGGAGCTCGGGCCCCTCACCATCCTGGTCAACGCCGCCGGCATCAGCTGGGGCGCCCCCTCCTGGGAGATGCCCGTGGAGAAGGTGCGGGAAGTGCTGGAGGTCAACCTGGTGGGAGCCTTCCTGGCCAGCCGCGCCGCCGCCCGGCGCATGCGGGAGCGGGGCTACGGCAAGATCCTCCACATCGCCTCCGTGGCCGGGCTCAAGGGGGAGCCCCCAGAGGTCCTGGACGCGGTGGGCTACGCCGCCTCCAAGGGCGGTCTCGTGGCCCTCACCCGGGACCTGGCGGTGAAGTGGGGCCGTTTCGGCATCCGGGTGAACGCCTTAGCCCCAGGCTTCTTCCCCACCCGCATGACGGAAAAGGTCCTCCCCCGGGTGGAGGCCCACCTCCAGGCCACCCTGCCCCTGGGGCGCCCGGGAAGGCCGGGAGAGCTGGGAGGGGCGGTGCTCTTCCTGGCAAGCCCGGCCTCGGACTACATCACCGGGGCGGTATTGCCCGTGGACGGAGGGGCCACGGCCCTTTGAGCTAAGCACCCGCGCACAAAGGCTGCCCCACCGGCCAAAGCCAAAGCGGCGCGCTCATGGCCTCTTGGGGCCCCCCGTCGGGGCGCAAGCCACGACGGGGTACTTAGGCGAAGTGGTTCAGAGGGCCGTGTCCGTGCCCCAGGCCGGGGGCGGTCTCCAGGGCCCGGGTGAGGTAGGCCTTGGCCTCCCCCACCGCCCCCTCGAGGGGCTTGCCCAAGGCCAGGAGGGCGGCGATGGCCGCGGAGAGGGTGCACCCGGTGCCGTGGGTGTGCCGCGTGGGCACCCTAGGGGCGCGGAAGGCGAGGACCCCTTCGGGGGTGGCCAGGAGGTCCACCGCCTCCTCCCCTTCCAGGTGCCCCCCCTTGAGGAGGACGGCCCGGGGGCCCAAGTCCAAGAGATCCCGGGCCGCCTCCTCCGCCTCCCGCAGGGTGCGGATGGGCCGTTGCAGGAGGGCCTCGGCCTCCAGGCGGTTGGGGGTGATGAGGGTCGCCAGGGGGAAGAGCCTGGCCTTCAGGGCCTGCACCGCCCCCGGGGCCAGGAGGGGGTCCCCGCCCTTGGCCACCATCACCGGGTCCACCACCAAGGGCGCGATGCGGAAGCGGGCCACCGCCTCGGCCACGGCCTCCACGATGGCGGCGTCCCCCAAGGCCCCGGTCTTGGCGGCGTGGACGGGGAGGTCTTCGGCCACGCTCTGGATCTGGGCATAGACCAGCTCTGGGGGAAGGAGCTCCAGCCTTTGCACCCCCAGGGTGTTCTGGGCGGTGACCAGGGTGAGGGCGCTGGCCCCGTAGACCCCGAAGCGGAAGAAGGTCTTGAGGTCCGCCTGCACCCCGGCCCCGCCCCCGGAGTCGGAGCCGGCGATGGTAAGCGCTACCTGCATGCCTCACCTCGGGCATAATGCGGACGGCCTTCGCCGTGGCCGATATCCACCTGCGCCTTTACGGTTTCCGGCTTACCCTTAGCGACGAGGAGGCCTTCACCCTGGCGCTGGAGGTCGCCCGGTGCCGTCAGGAGGTGGGGAGCGTGGCCGAAGCTTTTCGTCAGCATCCCGACCCCCCGCCCTAGCCCACGGGGTCGTGGGCGTAGGGTGCACCCCGAAGCTCCATCCGGGCCTTGCCCCGTAAGACCGCCTCCACCAGGTTCATGGGGCAGAAGGGGCCGCACATGCTGCAGGCCTTGGTCCTGGAGCCCCGCTCCTCCTTGAGGCGGCGGGCCTCCTCGGGAAAGAGGCAGAGGGCGAACTGCCCCTCCCAGTCCAGGCGGTAGCGGGCCTCGGACATCCTTCGGTTCCGCTCCAAGGCCCTGGGGTTCCCCCGGGCCACGTCCGCGGCGTGGGCGGCGATCTTGAAGGCGATCACCCCCTCCTTCACGTGCTCCGGGGTGGGCAGGCCCAGGTGCTCCGCCGGGGTCAGGTAGCAGAGCATGTCCGCCCCCATCCAGCCCGCCAAGGCTCCCCCGATGGCCCCGGCGATGTGGTCGAAGCCGGCCGCGGTGTCCACGGGGAGCATGCCCAGGATGTAGAAGGGGGCGTGGCCCGTGAGCTTCTTCTGGATCTGGACGTTGGCGGCCACCTCGTTCAAGGGGATGTGCCCCGGTCCCTCCACCATGGCCTGCACCCCCGCCCGCCTCGCCCGTTCCACCAGCTCCCCGATGGTGAGGAGTTCGGCGATCTGAGCCCGGTCGGTGCTGTCCGCCAGGGAGCCGGGCCTGAGGCCATCCCCCAGGGAGAGGGTCATGTCGTAGGTGCGGGCGATCTCCAGGAGGTCGTCAAAGCGGGCGTAGAGGGGGTTTTCCTCACCCCGGTGGAGCATCCAGGCGGCCATGAGGCCTCCTCCCCGGCTCACGATCCCCGTGGTCCGGGAGGAATTCCGGTAGACCTCCAGGTTCCTCAGGGTAACCCCCACGTGCACGGTGATGTAGTCCACCCCCTGCCGCCCGTGCTCCTCGATGACCCCGAAAAGCTCGTCCGCGGACATGTCGAAGAAGCTCTTCCTCTTGGCGGCGCGGAACTCGGCCTCGTAGATGGGCACGGTGCCCAGGGGAACCGTGGCCACCTCCAGGATTCTTTCCCGGATGGCCTTCAAGTCCCCCCCCGTGGAGAGATCCATGATGGTGTCCGCCCCGTACTGGATGGCCACCCGGGCCTTCGCCACCTCCTCCTCGAGGTCCACGTAGTCGTAGGAAGTACCCAGGTTGGCGTTCACCTTTACGCTAAGCCCCTCCCCGATCCCCTTGAAGTCCCGAAGGGTGCGGTGGTTGGGGTTCCGGGGAATCACGATCCGCCCCGCCGCCACCCCTTCCCGCACAAACTCCGGGGAAACCCCCTCCTTCTCCGCCACGTAGGCCATTTCCTCGGTGATGAGGCCCTTCCTTGCCGCTTCCAGCTGGGTCATGGTTTTACCCCCATAAGCTCCAGAATCCTTGCCGCCGTCCAAGGGGCCAGGAGGACGCCGTTCCTCCCGTGGCCCACCGCCGCGTAGACGCCCTCCTGCACCTCCCCCACGAGAAGCTCCCCCACCGGCCGGTAGCCCCATAGGGCCTCCCGGAACCGGGCCCCCTCAAGTAAGGGAAAGCGCTCGTGGGCGTAGTCCGCAAGCCACCTGAGGCCGAAGAGGTCCACCCCCGGGGCCCAGCCCTCCCGCCCCGTGGCCCCCACGTACACCCCGCCCTCCCGGGGCAGGAGGTAGCCGTCCCCGGCGAAGAGGGGTAGGGGGGGCGGCGTCCCCTCCAGGAGCAAGGCCTCCCCCTTCAAGGGGCGCACCCCCAGGCCGAACCGGCCGCCCCAGGCGCCCACGGCCAGGAGAAGGTAACGGGCCCGGGCGGCCAAGGGCTCCTCAGGGGAAGCACCCCGCCGCCTTCCCCGCACCTCCCCTTCCCTCACCTCCTCCACCTCCGCGTGGAGGAGGGGGGTTCCCATGGCCTCCAAAGCCCGCAGCAGGGCTTGCCGCAACCTCCTAGGGTGCACGTACCCCCCGGGGAAGGTGCGCACCCCCCTTCCCCCCCGCACCGGGTAGGCAAGGGGCTCCCGGGCTTCCCAGGCCTCCTCTTCCCTTGGGGAAAGGGCCACCACCTGGGTCCCGGCGAAGTCCGCCCCCAGCGGCAAGCCCAAACCCCCAAGCTCCGCCAGGAGGTCGGGATAGCGCTCCAGGCCGAAGAGGGCCGCCTCCAAAACCTCCCCGGAGAGCCCCTCGGGGTAGGGGGCCAGCATCCCCGCGCTGGCGGAGGTGGCCGCCCCCTCCTTGCCCGCGTCCAGGAGGAGGACCTCGAGGCCCCGCTTCCTGAGCTCGTAGGCGGCCAGGGCCCCGATGATCCCCGCCCCTACCACGATGACGTCCGCCTTCACCGCCCGGGCCCTCCCAAGGGAACCCCCTCCGTGGGGCTGCTGGGGCTCGCCCCCTCCCTGGGCCGCATGGGCCCCGCCAGGTAGGCCCTCCTCCCCGCCTCCACCCCCAGGCGGAAGGCCTCGGCCATGGCCACGGGGTCCTTGGCCTCGGCGATGGCGGTGTTGACCAGCACCGCATCCAAGCCCAGCTCCAGGACCTCAGCCGCGTGGGAGGGGAGGCCCAGGCCCGCGTCCACCACCACCGGGGGCAAGGAGGCCCGCTCCCGGGCGAAGAGCTCCAAAAGGGCCCGGGTCTTCACCCCCCAGCCGGAGCCGATGGGGGCGGCCAGGGGCATCACCGTGGCCGTGCCCAGCTGGGCCAGCCTTCGGGCCAGGACCAGGTCCGGGCCGATGTAGGGCAGGACCAAAAAGCCCTCCGCCAACAGGGCCTCCGCCGCCTTCAGGGTCTCCACGGGGTCGGGGAGGAGGTAGGTGGGGTCGGGGATCACCTCCAGCTTCACCCAGCGCTCCCCGGTGAGGGCCCGGCCCAGGCGGGCGATCCTCAGGGCCTCCTCCGCGGTGCGGGCCCCGGCGGTGTTGGGAAGAAGCCGCACCCCCTCCAGGGCCTCCAGAAGCCCCACGTGCCCGGGCATCCTGGCCTCCACCCGGCGGATGGCCACGGTGACCACCTCCGCCCCCGCCGCCTGGATGGCCTCCCGCATTACCCCGAAGTCCCGGAACTTGCCCGAGCCCAGGATGAGGCGGCTCCTTAGCTCCACATCCCCTACCTTCCAGGTGTCCATCTAGCCTCCTTGCATGAGGGTGACCACCTCCACCACATCCCCTTCCTTCAGGACGTGGTGAGGAAGCTCCCGCCCCGGGTAGGCCTCCTCGTTGAGGAGGACCGCCACCCGGGAAAGATCCACGTCCAGCTCCTCCAGAACCTCCCTCAGCGTTTTGCCCTCGAGGGGCTTAGCTTCCCCGTTAAGCCACACCATAAAGCCGCTCCCTGAAGGCCCTGGCCGCCCTTTCCGGGTCCTCCGCGTCCAGGATGGCCCGCACCACCACAACCCGGCGCGCACCAGCCTCCAAAACCTCCCCCAGGTTCTCCAGGGTGATGCCGCCGATGGCGTACCAGGGCCTTTCCCCCAGGTTCTCCCGGGCCCAGCGCACATAATCCAGGCCCGCCGCCGGCCGGCCCGGCTTGGTGGGGGTCTCCCAGACCGGGCCCACGGAGAGGTAGTCCACTCCCTCCTCGAGGGCCTTTAGGGCCTGCTCCGGAGCGTGGGTGGAGCGGCCCACCATCCCCCCGAAGAAGCGCCGGGCCTCCCCCGGGGTGAGGTCGCCCTGCCCCAGGTGCACCCCATCCGCTCCCAAAAGGGCCGCCAGGTCGGGCCGGTCGTTGAGGAAGAAGGGCACCCCGTAGCGCCGGGCCAGGGAGAGCATCCTCTCCCCCAGGGCCAGGGTAGGCCGGGCCTCCCAGTCCTTGGCCCGAAGCTGCAAAACTTCCGCCCCACCCGCCAGGGCCCGTTCCGTCCGATCCAGTACCTCCTCCATGGACCAACCGGGCCTCGGGGTCACCACCAGGTAGAGCCTTCCCAGCAAGCTTTCACCTCCCCAGCGCATGTGCCCTACGGGTAAAGCCTCAAGCGGAGATCCAGGGCCCACGCGGCCTGGGGAGAGGTCGGTTTGTAAGGGGATTCTTCCGCATAGGCTTCCCTCCGCCGGCATTACCCGGATCAGGTTCCAAGGGTTGCTGGGAGAAACCCAGCTCTCAGCCCCTCCCTTGGGGCACCCCTAGCCTGCCCCCTCACTATACCACGTGGGGGGCTTGGAAAAGTGGGCCGGGGCACGGGGAATATACCCTTGACTTTCATAGACTCAATGGTATATCATTCCGGGCAACCCCCGGCCGGGGGGAAAGGAGGCAGGATGGCAGGGCTGAGCGCCGAAGTGGAGGCCGAGATCCAGCATCTGGAGGCCATGATCGCCCGCCTCGAGGCGGGGGCGGAAGACCCGGAGGACTTCCGCGTCTTCCGCCTGAAAAACGGCATCTACGGCATCCGGGGACGGCCCGAGCACCACATGGTGCGCATCAAGCTCCCCGTGGGCCGGGTGAGCCCAGAGGCCCTAAGGGTTCTGGCAGACGTGGCGGAGCGGTATGCAGAAAACCGGCTGACCCACGTAACCACCCGGCAGGCGGTGCAGCTCCACCACGTGCACCGAAGGGACGTACCCCACGTCCTCCGAGCCGTAAACAGGGTGGGCCTCACCACCCGCGAGGCCTGCGGCCACTCCATCCGAGCCATCACCTGCTGCCCGTACGCCGGAGTTTCCCCTGAGGAGCCCTTTGACGTGACTCCCTACGCCGAGGCCGCCTACCGCTACTTCCTCCGCCACCCCGTGGGGCAGAACCTGCCCCGCAAGTTCAAGATTGCCTTTGAGGGGTGCGCCACCGACCATGCCCATACCCCCATTCACGACATCGGGGTGGTGGCCGCGGTGGAGGGGGGCAAAAGGGGCTTCCGCCTTTACGTGGGCGGGGGCTTGGGAGCCGCTCCCATGAGCGCGGAGCTCTTGGAACCCTTTACCCCAGAGGAGGACCTCCTCCCCACCATGCTGGCCATCATCCGCCTCTTTGACCGCTACGGCAACCGCAAGGTCCTCACCCAGGCCCGGCTTAAGTTCCTGGTGAAGCGGTGGGGCATCGCCGCCTTCCGGGAGGCGGTGCGGGAGGAAAGGCGGCTGGTTAAGCTCACCGCCAACGGGGAGGACCTGAGGGCCTGGCAACCGCCCCAGGACCCCCCGCTCCCTCCTCTCCCCTCCCCCCCCAGGAAGCCCTTCAGCTTCGCCCCAGGCTTTGAAGACTGGCGCCGCACCAACCTCTTCCGGCAAAAACAGGAAGGCTTCTACACGGTTTTGGTGCGCCTTCCCTTGGGGGACATCGCCCCGGAGGGCCTGAGGGCCCTGGCCGACATCGCCGAGACCTACGCCGCCGAGGTAAGGAGCGCCATCAGCCAGAACCTCCTCCTGCGCTTCGTGCCGGAAGAGGCCCTAGGGGGGCTTTACGAGGCCCTCCTTAAGGCGGGCCTGGCCCACCCCTACGCCCACACCGTGTTGGACATCACCCGCTGCCCCGGGGCCGACACCTGCAACCTGGCCATCACCCACTCCCGCGGGCTGGCCCAGGCCCTGGAGGCCCAGCTCTCTTCGCTTCCCTTAGTCCACGACCCGGGGGTGCGTTCCTTGAGCCTGAAGATCTCCGGGTGCCCCAACTCCTGCGGCCAGCACCACATCGCTGACATCGGCTTCTACGGGGCAAGCCGCAGGATGGGGGAACGAGAGGTACCCCACTACGTCCTCCTCCTGGGAGGCCGCACCCGGGAGGGGGAGGCCCGTTTTGGCCAGGTAGTGGCTCGGATTCCTGCCCGGCGCACTCCTGAGGCGGTGGAAAGGATCCTGAAGCGCTACCAGGAGGAGCGGGAGCAGGGCGAAAGTTTCCAGGCTTATTTGGACCGGGTGGGAGCCGCCTCCTTCAAGCCCCTTCTCGAGGACCTCCAGACCATTCCTTCCTATGAGGAAGCCCCAGAGTACTACCAGGACCTGGGGGCGGAAGGGGAAACCTTCCGGGTGCAGCTAGGCCGTGGGGAGTGCGCGGTGTAAGGGAGGTTGGGGATGCGCATCGCCTATGCCGGTCTCAGAAGGAGGGAAGAGTTCAAATCTCTGGCGACAAAGCTAGGCTTAATGCCCCTCCTTCTCCCTGTTCAGGCCACGGAAAAGGTATCCGTTCCCGAATACCAGGACCATCTCCGGCGGCTGGGAGAAGGGGTGGATCTCTTCGTGGCCACCACCGGGATAGGGGTAAGGGAGCTTTTGGAAGGAGGGCGGGTTTTGGAACTAGACCTGAAGGGGAGCCTGGAGAATGCCCTCCGCTTGGCCCGGGGGACCAAGGCCGCCCGGGTACTCAGGGACCTAGGGCTTGCCCCTCATGGGGTAGGAGACGGAACCACGCCAAGCCTTTTGCCTCTCCTACCCCAGGGACCCGGAGTGGCCGCCCTCCAGCTTTACGGCAAGCCCCTACCCCTCCTGGAACAGGCGTTGGAGGACAGGGGCTATGAGGTTCTCCCCCTCATGCCTTACCGTCACCTGCCGGACCCTGAGGGGATCCGCCTTCTGGAGGAGACCATTTTGGCCAAAGAGGTGCAAGCGGTAGCCTTTGTAGCCGCCATCCAGGTGGAGTTCCTGTTTGAGGGAGCCCGGAACCCCTCGGAGTTGAGGAGAACCTTCCAGCACGAGGTAAAGGCTCTGGCCGTGGGCCGGGTTACCGCGGATGCCTTAAGGGAGTGGGGGGTGCAGCCCTTCTACGTGGATGAGCAGGAGCGGCTAGGAAGCATGCTCCAGGGCTTCTTACGCCTGTACCGGGAGGGGGCATGACCTACTTTCCCCTCATGCTGAACCTGAGGGGCAGGCCGGTTCTCCTAATCGCCGGCGGCCCGGAGACGGGGGCCAAGCTCCAGGCCCTCTTGGAGGCCGAGGCCCAGGTCACCGTCCTGGCCCAAGAGGACCATTGGAATCTGGCGGGCTTGGCCAAGGAGGGAAGGATCCGCTGGCTTCCCCGCGGTTATCGGCAAGGGGACCTCGAGGGCTTCTTCCTGGTGGTAAGCCATCCCCAAGACAAGGGGATCCATCCCCAGGTAAAGGCAGAGGCGGAAAGGCGAAGGGTGTTTTTGGTGGCGGTGGATGACCCGGAAAACGCCACCGCCATCCTCCCCGCCGTGGTGCGAAGGGGGGAGTTGGTGGTGGCCCTTTCCACCTCTGGGGCTGCCCCTGCCTTGGCAGTGCGCCTAAAGGAGCGTTTTCTCCGGCTTTTGGGTCCAGAGTACGGGGAACTTGTAGCCTACCTGCGCCACCTTAGGCCACGGATAGCGGAGATCCCCTGCTTCGAAGAGCGTAAGCGGCTTTGGTACCGCCTTGTGGATTTGGCCTTAGAGGAACTCGACCTGGATCCGGAAGCCAGCCTGGCCAGGGCCAAGGAAAAGGTGGAGGAAGTGCTTGCGGAGGTTCAGCCATGGACAAGGTAACAAGCGCCAAGGCCCTTATCCGGCACGCCCTAGCGGAAGGCCAAAAACCCTGCTTCACGTGCAGTTTCCAAGCAGAAGACGTGGTGGTGCTCCATCTCCTCTTGGAGGAAAAACCCGAAATCCCCGTCCTCTTCCTGGACACCGGCTACCACTTCCCGGAGGTCTACGCCTACCGGGATGCCCTAAAGGAGAAGCTCGGCTTCCAGCTCGTAAACCTCTCCCCAAGCCTTTCTCGAGAGGAGCAGGAACGCCTCTACGGGAAGCTCTACGAGACCGACCCCACCCGTTGCTGCCAGATCCGCAAGGTGGACCCGCTATTCCGGGCCCTCGAGGACTACGACACCTGGTTCACCGGGCTTAGACGGGAGCAGTCCCCCACCCGGGCCGGCCTGCAACCGGTGGAGGAGGCCCGCCTTCCCAGCGGCCACCGCCTGCGCAAGGTCAGCCCCCTCTACGACTGGACCCTGAAGGAGGTCTTCGCCTACCTGGCGGTGGCGGAAATCCCCCACCTCCCCCTTTACGACGAGGGCTATCTCTCCATCGGCTGCGCCCCCTGCACGCAAAAGCCCCTGAACCCCGAGGACCCCCGCTCCGGCCGCTGGGCGGGCAAGGGCAAGCTGGAGTGCGGCATCCACCTGCACGGAAAGGAGGGGTAGATGATGGTCTTTTTCCTGGGTTTCCTCATCGCCTTGGCGATCGGGGTCACCGGGGTGGGGGCCGGTACCCTGACTGCGCCCCTTCTCATCCTGGCCCTGGGTCTGTCTCCGGAGGTAGCAGTGGGCACCGCCTTGTTGTTCGGTTTTCTCGTAAAGGTCCCCGCCGGGCTGGTCTACCTCTGGCGGGGCCAGGTCTCGGCAAGGGCCCTCGGCCTTCTTCTTCTGGGAGGACTTCCTGGTGTGCTTCTGGGGAGCCTGCTCCTGGTCCGCCTCAAGGAGGCCAGGGATATGGTTCTCTTCCTGGTGGGGCTCACCGTGGCCCTTTCAGCAGGACTCAGCCTTTACCGCACCTTCCGCGGTCTCCAGGTAAGCCAGGAGAAGCCCCGCCTTTTGCCGTTAGGAGGCTTCGGCATTGGCCTCGAGGTGGGGTTCTCCTCCGCCGGGGCCGGGGCCCTGGGCACCCTCCTTCTCCTCCACGCCACCCGCCTTCCCCCCCAACGGGTGGTGGGGACGGATATCCTCTTCGGTCTAGCCCTAGCCCTTCTGGGGGGCGGGGTACACCTGTACTTCGGCCAGGTGGAACCCAGCCTCCTCCTCCTACTGAGCGTCGGTGGGGTGCTAGGCGCCGCCCTAGGTGCCCTTTTGGCCACCCGGGTACCCACGAAGCCTTTACGGTTGGCGCTATACCTGTGGCTTCTCTTCATCGGGGTACAGCTGGTCTACCGGGGGGTAGCCCATGGGTAAGGTCTTCCTGGTAGGAGCGGGCCCTGGGGACCCTGAGCTCCTTACCCTCAAGGCCTACCAGCTTCTAAGGGAAGCCCCGGTGGTCCTCCACGACCGGCTGGTGGACGAGAGGATCCTCTCCCTGGCCCCGGGGAGGAAGGTCTACGTGGGGAAGGAAGAGGGAGAAAGCGTCAAGCAGGAGGAGATCCACCGCCTCCTCCTTGCCTACGCCCGCGCCTACCCCTTCGTGGTGCGCCTCAAGGGGGGGGATCCCTTCGTCTTCGGCCGGGGCGGGGAGGAGCTCCTCTTCCTCCTGGCCCACGGCATCCCTGTGGAGGTGGTCCCCGGGGTGACGAGCCCCCTCGCCTTGGGGCTTCCCCTCACCCATCGGGGCCTGAGCCCGGGGTTCGCCGTGGTCTCGGGGGTCTTGGAAGGAGGGGGCTACCCGGACCTTAAGCCCTTTGCCCAGGTTCCCACCCTGGTGGTCCTCATGGGGGTAAAGCGGCGGACCTGGTTGGCCAAGGAGCTGATCCGGCTGGGGAGGAGGCCGGAGGAGCCCGCCCTCTTCGTGGAACGGGCCACCACCCCCAAGGAGCGGCGGGTGCGGACCACCCTGGGGGCGGTGGCGGAGGGCGAGGTGCAGGTCTGCCCTCCAGCGGTCTGGGTGGTGGGGGAGGTGGTGCGGGCCTTTGGCACGACGGGGAACAGGTTGGAGAGGTTGGCCGCGGAGGTCTAGATGACGGACGCCCTACCCCAGGTGGAGATCGGCGAGGACGAGCGGCTGGACTTGGAGAACCTGGCCACAGGGGCCTTCCACCCCCTGCGGGGGTTCATGACCCGGGAAGAGGCCCTCTCGGTGGCGGAGGCCATGCGCCTGCCCTCGGGAGAGGTATGGACGATCCCCATCCTGCTCCAGCTCCCGGAGAAACCCCGGGTGGGCCGGGGGGACCAGGTGGTCTTGGTCCACCGGGGGGAAAAGGTGGCCCTGCTCCAGGTGGAGGAAGCCTACGCCCTGGACCTCGAGGCCCTGGCCCGGGCCGTCTTCGGCACGGAAAGCCCCGCCCACCCCGGGGTGCGGAGGCTCTTGGCCAAAGGGCCCTATGCCCTGGGGGGCAGGGTGGAGGTCCTCAGGTGGCGGCCTCGAGGGCCTCTGGAAAAGACCCCGGAGGAGGTGCGGGGGTTCTTCCAGGAGCGGGGCTGGCGGAAGGTGGTGGCCTTCCAGACCCGCAACGCCCCCCACCGGGCCCACGAGTACCTAATCCGCCTGGGGTTGGAGATGGCCGACGGGGTTCTGGTCCACCCCATCCTGGGGGCCAAAAAGGAGGACGACTTCCCCACCGAGGTCATCGTGAAGGCTTACCAAGCCCTCATCGAGGGATTCTTACCCCAGGACCGGGTGGTCCTCTTCGGCCTCGCCACCCCCATGCGTTACGCGGGTCCCAAGGAAGCAGTCTTCCACGCCCTGGTGCGCAGGAACTTCGGGGCCACCCACTTCTTGGTGGGCCGGGACCACGCGGGGGTGGGGGATTTCTACGACCCCTACGCCGCCCACCGCATCTTCGACCAGCTCCCGCCTCTGGGCATAGAGGTCCTGCGCGTGGGAGCGGTCTTCTTCTGCCCCCTCTGCGGGGGGATGGCCTCGGAAAAGACCTGCCCCGAGGGGCACCGGGAGAAGCGGCTAAGCGTCAGCATGACCCAGGTGCGGGCCCTCTTGCGGGAGGGCCGGGCCCCGCCCCCCGAGCTGGTGCGCCCCGAGCTCGTGCCCATCCTGCGGGAAGGGGTCCGGTAGCGTCCCACCCTTCTCAGGCCAGGATATGCCCCCAGGGTTCCCATCTGGGGCGCGAAGCCGCGGGAAGGCCAAGGCCCCCCGCCGATGCCCTCTCCCCGCTGGCCGCGCGAGCCCCTAGGAGGGGGCCAGGGCCTTTTGCACCCGGGGAAGCACCTCCGCCCCCAAAAGTTCGATGGCCCGGAGCACCTTGCGGTGGGGCAGGGTGCCCACGGTGAGCTGCAGGAGAAGCCTTTCGGGCTGGAAGAGCTCTTGCCAGTAGAGGGCCTTCTCCGCCACCCGCTCGGGGTCGCCGATGAAGTCCGCCCCTCCCAGACCCCGGGAGCGGGCGAAGTGGTCGGGGGCCAGGGGCCGCCAGCCCCGCTCCCGGCCGATGCGGTTCATCACCTGCAAGAAGGCGGGGGTGGCCAGGCGCAGGGCCTCCCCGTCGTCCTCCGCCAGGAAGCCGTGGGCCGCCAGGGCCAGGCGCGGGGTGTGGCCGTGGGCCCGGGCCGTCTCCCGGTAGAGCTGGGCGAAGGGCACGAACCGCCGGGGATCCCCCCCGATGATGGCCAGGACCAGGGGCAGGCCCAGCCGCCCCGCCCGCACCGCCGACTCCGGGGTGCCCCCCGCGGCCACCCAGACGGGCAGGGGGTCCTGCAGGGGCCGGGGGTAGACCCCGAGGCCGGGGATGGGCCGGGTGAACCGTCCTCCGGGCCAGTCCACCCGCTCCCCCCGGCGAAGCTTGAGGAGGAGGGCAAGCTTCTCCTCGAAGAGGGCCTCGTAGTCCTCAAGGCGGTAGCCGAAGAGGGGGAAGGACTCGGTGAAAGAACCCCGCCCCACCCAAAGCTCCGCCCGCCCCCCCGAGAGGAGGTCCAGGGTGGCGAACTGCTGGAAGACCCGGATGGGGTCCTCGGAGCCCAGGACCACCACGGCGCTGGCCAGGCGGATCCTCCGGGTGCGGGCGGCCAAGGCGGCGAGGACCACCGCCGGAGCCGAAACCACATACTCCTCCCGGTGGTGCTCCCCCACGGCATAGACCGCAAGCCCCGCCTGGTCCGCCAGCTCCGCCTCCTGCAAAAGCCGCTCCAGCCGCTCCTGGGGGGTGGGGGGACGGCCGAGCTCGGGGTCCAGGGTGCGCTCGCCGAAGGTGTAGAGGCCAATCTCCATGTGGCTTAAGTTAGCAAAGCGCTTTGTTTTTAAAAGTTCTCGGGCGCACTTTCCGCCAGGGCCAGGAAGCGCTCCACCCCCACCCTCCGGGCGGGCAGGTAGAGGTGGACGAAGCTGGCCAGGATCCGACCGTCCGTGTACCCCTCCACCTCCTCTCCCCCCACCCGCCGCCAGGCGGGGCTGGGGGAGGACCCCATCCGGGCGTAGTGGAACTCGTGCCCTTTGAAGGCCTCCCCCCTTCGGGCCAGGGGGTTATCCCTCAGGGCTTCCACCTCCCGATAGCCTAGGACAGGCCTTTCCGCCATGCGGGCCTCCCCGGGTACCAGGCCCACCATGGGGAAGAAGTCCTCTCCGGCCCAAAGCCCTTGGGAGAGGTACATGTACCCCCCGCACTCGGCCACCACGGGGCCTGGGAAGAGGCGCACGGCCTCCCGCATGGCCCGGTTTGCCGAGAGTTCCCGGGCGAAGAGCTCCGGGTAGCCGCCCCCCAGGAGGAGGGCCTGGGCCTCGGGGAGGGCTTCGTCCTCCAAGGGGCTAAAGGGGATGAGCTCCGCCCCCAAAGCCTCCAGGAGCTCCAAGGCCTCGGGGTAGTAGAAGCGGAAGGCCTGGTCCCAGGCGTAGGCCACCCGGACCCGAGGGGGGCGCCTTTCCGGCAGGAAAGGGGGGGCCTCGGACAAGGGGGAAGCGGCCTGGGCCAGGCGCAAGACCCCATCTAAGTCCACCCGGAAGGCCTGGCGCAGGGCGGCCAGGGGTGGGCGCACCTCCCCGGCCAGCACCAAACCCAAATGGCGCTCCGGGATTTCCAGGGTGGGATCTTGGGGAAGCCAACCCAGAAGGGGCAGGCCCACCTGGGCCAGCGCCTCCTGGAGAAGGGCCGCATGCCGCTCCGAACCCACCCGGTTGGCGAAGACCCCCACCACCTGGACCCCAGGGTCAAAGCTTCGGAAGCCCTGCACCAGGGGAGCGATGGAGCCCGCCATGCCGGAGGCATCCACCACCAAGGCCACGGGGGCCTCGAGGAGCCTGGCCACCTGGGCGGTGGAGCCCACCCGGCCCAGGGGGTCCTTGCCGTCAAACAGGCCCATCACCCCCTCCACCAGGGCCAGGTCCGCCCCCCGGGCCCCGTGCTGGAAGAGGGAGAGGAGGCCCTCTTGATCCAGGAAAAAACCATCCAGGTTGTAGACCCTTCGCCCGGAGGCCGCCTCGAGGTGGGTGGGGTCCACGTAGTCCGGCCCCACCTTGAAGGGCTGCACCCTAAGGCCCCGTTCCCCAAGGGCCAGGAGGAGGGCCAGGGCGAGGGTGGTCTTCCCCGCCCCCGAATGGGGGGCGGCCAGGACCAGCCGGGGAATCCGCCGCATGGCCTTAGCCGGGGGAGAGGCTTCTGAGGAGGCGGGCCGCCTCCTGCTGGGCCCGCCTGAGGAACGCCCCCACCTCCATCCCTTCCGCCTGGGCCAGGGCCTCGAGGTAGGCGTGGAGGTAGCTTTCGGAGATCAAGGCCATGACGGTGAAGCCCAGCCTCCGCCAGGCATCCGCCAGGGCCTGGGCCTCATCCTTGGGGAGGTGTTCCCGGGCCAGGCGGCTTGCGGTTTCCACCACCCAGTTCCACATGGCGGCCATCATGGCGTTGGTGACCCCCCGGCGCACATGCACCAGGCCCACCAGGGTCTGCCAGGCGAAGTACTGGCCGTTGAAGGGACCCTCCACCGTGCGCAGGTACCAGTCCCTCAGGGTCTTTTCCCGGGCGGGCCTCTCCCCTTCCCGGAAGACGGCCCGGGTGGCGGGGTGGGCGAAGAGGGTGTCGTAGAAACCCTGAACCAGGCTGTCCACCCAGGCCTTCATGGCCTCCCGGTGCCGGGCGAAGATCCTGGCATCCTCCAGGGGGCGGAAGCGGGCCTGGGGAGGAAGCTGGGACCAGAACTCCTGGGCCAGAGCGTAGAAGCGGCCGAGGCTTTTGTCGGTCATGGGTACCATGTTAGCCGTTCCCCTAGACCTCTGTGCATCCTCCCCGAGGCGCACCCCCCAGGACCCCAAGGCCCTGACCCGGGGATGACAATGGGCACCTAGCCTACCTTCGGAGGTGCGCGATGAAGCGGAGGGATATCCTAAAAGGCAGTCTGGCCGCCGGTGCCCTGGCCCTTCTCCCCAAGGGAGGTGCCCAGGGCGCTCCCCAGAACGTACCCAGCCTTGGCAGGCGCTACCGGAACCTGATCGTCTTCGTCTACGACGGTTTCTCGTGGGAGGACTATGCCATCGCACAGGCCTACGCCAGGAGGCGCTTAGGGCGGGCGCTGGCCCTGGAGAGGCTCCTCGCCCGCTACCCCAACGGCCTCATGAACACCTACAGCCTCACCAGCTACGTCACCGAGTCCAGCGCCGCGGGCAACGCCATGTCCTGCGGGGTGAAGACGGTGAACGGGGGCCTGGCGGTGCACGCGGACGGCACCCCCCTCAAGCCCTTCTTCGCCGCCGCCAAGGAGATGGGGAAGGCGGTGGGCCTGGTGACCACCACCACCGTCACCCACGCCACCCCGGCCAGCTTCGTGGTCTCCAACCCCGACCGCAACGCCGAGGCCCAGATCGCCGAACAGTACTTGGCCTTCGGGGCGGAGGTTTACCTGGGAGGCGGGGACCGCTTCTTCAACCCGGAGAGGCGGCAGGACAAAAAGGACATGTACGCTGCCTTTGCCCAGGCGGGCTACGGGGTGGTGAAGACCCCGGAGGAGCTGGCGCGGAGCAACGCCTCCAAGCTCCTTGGGGTGTTTTCCGACAGCCACGTGCCCTACGAGGTGGACCGCCGCTTCCAGGGGGTGAGGGTGCCGAGCCTCAAGGAGATGGTCCAGGCGGCCCTGCCCCGGCTGGCGGCCCACCGGAACGGCTTTGTCCTCCAGGTGGAGGCAGGGCGCATCGACCACAGCAACCACCTCAACGACCCCGCGGCCACCCTGTGGGACGTGCTGGCGGCGGACGAGGCCTTGGAGGCCCTCACTGCCTTCGTGGACCGCAACCCCGACACCCTCCTCCTCCTGGCCGCGGACCACGCCACCGGGGTGGGGGCCCTGTACGGGACGGGCCGGAGCTACCTGGAGAGCTCTGCAGGCATCGACCTCCTGGAGGGGCAGAAGGCCAGCTTCGAGCACATGGGCCGGGTCTTGGGCACGAACCCCGACGCGGGCCAGGTGAAGGAGGCCTACCGGGCCATGAAGGGGGTGGCCATCACGGACCAGGAGGCGCAGATGGTGGTGGAGGCCATCACCAAGCGGGTCTACCTGCCCGACGCCGTGCGGTACAGCATCCAGCCGGCCAACACCATGTCCTGGGCCATGGTGCAGAAGAACGCCCAGAAGCCCGAACGGCCCAACATCGGCTGGAGCTCTGGGCAGCACACGGCGAGCCCGGTGATGCTGGCCCTGTACGGGCAGGGGCTGCGCTTCCTGAACCTGGGCCTGGTGGACAACACCCACGTCTTCCGGCTCATGGGGGAGGCTTTGGGGATCCGCTACCAGAACCCGGTGATGAGCGAGGAGGAGGCCCTGGAGATCCTGAAGTCCCGGCCCGTGGGCATGCGCCACCCCGAGGACGTCTGGGCCTAAGGGCTTGGCAGACCCTCCTTCCTTTCGGGCCGCCCCTGAGGGGGCGGCTTAAGTACCCCGCCATGGCTTGCGCCACGGCGGGGGCCCCAAAGAGGCCATGAGCACGCCACTTTGGCTTTGGCCGATGCGATGGGGCAACCTTTGCGTGCGGGTGCTTAAGTGCCCTGTGGGGCATCCAAAACCCATTTGGGCCTTCCCACCCCTTTCCCCAAGCCTCCCCAAGGGCGCAGGCGCCGTTGACCCAAGCCTCAACCATACAGGTGCGCCTCCACCTCCGCTACGCTAGACTACGCCGCATCAAGGCCCTTCCTGAAGACCATGGACCCGGACATGGTGAGCCTCGAGGGGGCCAGGCAGGACCCGGATTTCCTGCAGGCCCTTGCCGAACTTTCCCTGAAGATAGGTCCCGGTGCCTTTGATGTCCACTCCCCCTTGGGGGCCTCGGTGGAATAGATCCAACCCCCGCCTCGAGGGGTACCTCCGCCACCTGTTCCCAAGCCGCCTATGGGTAAACCCGGACTACGGTCTGAAGACCCGCAGACCCAAGGCCGTGGGTAATCTCATCGGTGGAGAAGACGGTTAGGGAGGAAGCCATGCTCACAGGGAAAGCAGCGGCCCCTATGCCTTCGCCTCCCTCCTTGACCGGGTCACTGGGCATCCCTTGGGCGACAAGCCCCGCACCAGGGATAGAGGCCAAAAGCCGCCAGGGCCAAGGTCACCGCCGGGTTCAGGTGAGCCCCGGGGGCTGGCTAGCCCAAACCTCCATCCGCACCGCCCATCGCTTAACGCCAGGCACCCATTCCCGCGGCGGGGGGCCAGGGACCTGGGTCCACCATTCCCAAGCCAGCGCCTTTTCCTATCCCGAGATCGTTGCCCCATCTAAGATGCCCCCAGGAACCCCCCCCTAACATGGGGTTATGCTGGACGACATCTTGAAACCCATCCATGGAGGGCCCGACGATGGCCCCGAACCCCTCTACGATTTCTCCACCAACGCCAACGCCCTAGGGCCTAACCCCGTGGTCCTTCGGTACATCCGGGCCAAGGACCCAAGCCGCTACCCTGACCCCCTCTACCGCCGCCTGCGCCGCCTCCTGGCCGAGGCCCACGGGGTCCAGCCGGAGCAGGTGGCGGTGGGCACGGGCACCAGCGAGCTCATCCACCGCCTGGCCCGCTGGAACTACCTGCGGGGCCCCATTCTTCTCCTTAAGCCCACCTTCAGCGAGTACGCCCGGGCCGCCAGGGCCCTGGACCTGCCCCTTTGGGAGGCGGAGACCCCGGAGGCATTCCTCAGGCTGTTGCCCAGGAGCTCCTTGGCCTTCCTCTGCCTCCCCAACAACCCCACGGGGGAGGTGTACCCCTTTCTGGAGGAGGCCGCGCAGAGGGCAGGTGGAGCCTTGGTCCTGGACCTGGCCTACTACCCCCTGCTGGAAAACCCCCCTCCCCTGCCCCGGGAGGCCTGGCTCCTCTTCAGCCCAAACAAGGCCCACGGCCTCACGGGGGTGCGGGCCGGGTACCTGGTGGCTCCCTTGGACCTCAGCCACTTCCAGAACCTGGCCCCCTCCTGGCCGGTTTCCGTGTACGGTGAGGGGCTTTTGGAGGGGCATCTGGACCCCGAGGCCGAGTCCTGGTTGGCGGAAACCCGGAAGGAGCTCCACCGCCTGAGGCGCCTCCTGGCCCAGGGGCTTAGGAGGATGGGCCTCGAGGTGCGGGAAAGCCCTGCCAACTTCCTCCTGGTGCGGGTGGGAAAGGCCACGGAAGTGGCCAAGGCCCTCCGGGAACAGGGCATCCGGGTGCGGGACGCCACCAGCTTTGGCCTCGGGGAATGGCTCAGGCTCTCCGCCCAAAGGGAGGAGGCCATTCAGGCCCTTTTGCAAGCCCTAAAGGAGGTCTTGGCCCGGGTACACTGAGGGGATGACGGACCTAAGTAGCCGCACGCAAAGGCTGCCCCACCGACCAAAGCCAAAGCAGCGTGCTTATGGCCTCTTTGGGGCCCCCGTGGTGGCGCAAGCCACGACGGGGTACTTAGCCCCTTGCCCCAAGAGGACGTTGCGGCCGTGGAAAGCGCCTTACCCCTTCAGCCCCGATGCCCGCCAACCCTTGGACCGGGAGCCCTTGGAGCCTTGCTTGGTCCTCGGGCGGGATAGGGCAGGCCCTGGCAACGGGAGTCCGGGAGCGCAATGAGGGCCAAGGCGCTTGCAGTCTGGGGCACGGGGAGCGGGGTAGGGAAAAGCCTCCTTACCGCAGGCCTTCTCCGCCACTTCAAGCGCCTGGGCCTCCGGGTAGCCCCCTTCAAGGCCCAGAACATGTCCAACCACGCCCGGGTGGTGGCGGGAGGGGAGATGGCCAGCGCCCAGTGGCTCCAGGCCCTGGCGGCGGGCGTCCCCCCCGAGCCCCGCATGAACCCCATCCTCCTAAAGCCCATGGGGGAACGGTCCTCCCAGGTGGTCCTCCTGGGCCAGGTGAGCCCGGAGCTCTCCCGGCTTTCCTGGAGGGAGCGGCGCCCCCACCTGGAAGGGGTGGTGCGGGAGGCCCTGGAGGGGCTTCTCCGGGACTACGACCTGGTGGTGATGGAGGGGGCGGGAAGCCCCGTGGAGCGCAACCTCTGGCCCGACCTTCCCAACCTGAAGGTGGCCCAGTGGGCAGAGGCCAAGGCCCTTCTGGTGGCGGACGTGGACCAAGGGGGCTCCCTGGCCGCCCTTTACGGCACCTGGGCGCTGTTACAGGACCACCGCCAGCGGCTTCTGGGGTTTGTGTTCAACAAGTTCCGGGGGGAGCTGGAGCTCTTAAAGCCCGCCTACGGGCTCCTGGAGGCCTGGACCGGCGTGCCCGTCCTGGGAACCCTACCCATGCTGGGGTTGGAGCTTCCCGAGGAGGATGGGTTCCGGCACCGGCCCCGGGCCGCGGGCCATGGAAAGGTGGCCATCCTCCGCTACCCCCACGCCTCTAACCTGGACGAGTTCTGGCCCTTGGGGGAGCTAGCCCAATTGGTCCAGGCCCGCACCCCGGAGGAGGCGGAGGGGGCCTGGCTCCTGATCCTTCCAGGAAGCCGCCTGCCCGCCGAGGACCTCCCTTGGCTCAGGAACTTCCTGCCCCTGATCCGCGACCACCTGGCCCAAGGCAGGCCCGCGCTGGCGGTCTGTGGGGGAGCGGAAATGCTGTCACAGGCTATCTTGGACGAGGAAGGGGTGGAAAGGAAGGGCACCTTCCCAGGCCTCGGCCTCCTTCCCTTCCAGGTGCGGATGGAAAGGCGCAAGACCGTGGCGCGTAGGCGGCTCCTCCTCCAAGGCCTAGGGGGCTTCTGGGACCGCCTGAACGGCCTCGAGGTGGAGGGGTACGAGATCCACCATGGCCAGGGGCTCCCCCTCTTCCACCAGGAGGGCCCCCTCCTGGCCACCTGGCTCCACGGCCTCATGGAAAACCCCGGGGTGCAACGGGCCCTCTTTGGCCGGGAGGCCAAGGGGCTGGAGGAGGCCCTGGAGGAGCTGGCGGACGCCCTGGAAGCGCACCTGGACCTGAGGCCCCTCCACCGGGCCCTGGGGCTTGCGGAAGAGGCCCAGCCCTTGGCCCCCGGACGGGAAAGTCCAGACCCCCCTCCTAGACCCGGCCTCGTCCTCCTCCTGGGAGGGGCGAGAAGCGGCAAAAGCCGCCGCGCCCAAGAGCTTGCCGGCCCCTTTGCCACCCTCATCGCCACCGCCGAGGCCAGGGACGACGAGATGGCGGAAAGGATCGCCCGCCACCGGGCCGAGCGCCCCCCCACCTGGGAGACCCTGGAGGAGCCCGTGGACCTGGCCGGCGCCCTCCTCGAGGCCCGCCACCCCACGGTGGTGGTGGACTGCCTGACCCTGTGGGTGGCCAACCTGCTGGAAAGGAGCCTGGATCCCATATGGGAGGCCAAGCGGTTCCTGGAGGCCATCCCCCGAAGCGGCAAACGGGTCATCGCCGTCTCCAACGAGGTGGGCATGGGCATCGTCCCCGCCCATCCCTTGGCCCGGCGCTACCGGGACATTTTGGGGGAGGTAAACGCCCTCTTCGCCCAGGCGGCGGAGGAGGTCTACCTCATGGTGGCGGGCCGGGCCCTAAGGCTCTAATGCTCTATCCCCCTTTGGGCGGGCACCCCCAGGTCGAAGGCGTGCTTCACCTTGCGCATCTCGGTGACGGTGTCCGCCAGGGCCAGCAGGGGCTCAGGGGCCCCCCTCCCGGTGACCACCACGTGCACGTGGCGGGGGCGGCTACGCAGGGTATCCAAGAACTCCTCCAGGGATATCCAGCCGTAGCGCAGGGGGTAGGTGGCCTCATCCAGGACGACCAGGTCCCACGCCCCCGAGAGGAGGGCCTCCTTGGCCCGTTCCCAGCCCTCCAGGGCCAGGGCCTTGGAGGCCTCGAGGTCCCGGCTCTTCCAGGTAAACCCGTCCCCCAGGCCCTCAATGGGGATGCCCAAGGCCTCCAGGGCCCGGTGCTCCCCGAAGCGGGCCCCCTGGTGCTTGAGGAACTGGAAGATGCGCACCCTAAGCCCCCGGCCGTGGGCCCTTAGGGCCAGGCCGAAGGCGGCGGTGCTTTTGCCCTTGCCGTCCCCCGTGTAGACCAAAAGGAGGCCCCGCCTCTCCCCTTGCGGCTTGGCGTAGGGCTTCACCCGCTTAGGCTCCTCCACAGGGCATAGCCTACCAGGCCCCCCAGCTCCGAAAGGGCGATCATGGCCCCCAGCACGTCCCCGTTCACCCCCCCAAGCCTCCGCGCCGCCAGGTGGGCGACCCCCCAGGCCGCCAGGAGGGCCAGGAGGGCGGGCCCCGGGTAGAGGAGGGGGAAGGGCAGGGCCAGGAGGAAGGGGGGAAGCACCGGGCCGCCACGGATCAGCCCCGCCATCCCCGGGTGCAGGAGGGGGTAGCGGTTCAGGAAGGGCAGGATGGCAAAGCGGGCGAAGCCGGGAAGGAGGAGGAGGAAAAGGGGATCCCGCACCAGGGCCAGGGCCTGCCAGAGGAGGAGGAGGTACACCCCGCCCACCCCGAAGGCGAAGGCCCCCAGGTGGGGGTCCTTGAGGAGGCGGAGCCGCTCCTCCCTGGGCCTGGCCCCGAGAAGGGCGTCGGCGGCGTCCAGGAGGCCGTCCAGGTGCAGGAAGCCCGTGAGCCCCAGGAGGAGGGCCAGGGCCAAGGCGGCGAAGAGCCCCTCGGGGAGGGGGAGGAGGGCCAGGAGGGAGAGGGGAAGCCCCAGGGCGTAGCCCGCCACGGGGAAGAAGGCGGTGCTCCGCCGGAACTCCTCCGGAAGGGCCTCCTTGGGGGCCAGGGGAAAGACGGTGAGGAGGGCAAGGGCCAGGCGCAGGGTCCGCCGCATGGGCTAAAGGCGGTCGGAAACCCCCGCCTCCTCAAAGGTGGCCATGTGCAGGATGCGGGCCGCAGCCCGGAGGAGGGGCATGGCCAGCACCGCCCCCGTCCCCTCCCCCAGGGCCAGGTCCAGGTCCAAGAGGGGTTCCAGCCCCAGGGCCTCGAGGATGGGCCGGTGCCCCGGCTCCCGGGAGAGGTGCCCGGCAAAGAGGTTTTCCTTTAGGCCAGGCTCCAGCCGCCAGGCCAAAAGGGCCCCCGCGGAAACGGGAAACCCGTCCAGGACCAGGGGAAGCCCCGCCCGGTACCCTTCCAGGTACACCCCGGCGATGGCCAAAAGCTCCAAGCCCCCCACCTCCGCGGCCACCTCCAAGGGTCCCATCCCCGGGCGCAGGCGGGCAAGGGCCTTCGCCACCGCCTCCCGCTTGCGCTTTAGGCCCTCCTCCCCCACCCCCGTGCCCCGGCCCACCACCCTCTCCGGGGGGAGGCCCAGAAGGGCCGCGGTGAGGGCGCTGGCCGCGGTGGTGTTGCCGATGCCCATGTCCCCCGCCGCCAGCAGGGTGGCCCCTTCCGCGATGGCCAGACGGGCGGCCTCCCGGCCCGCCTCCAGGGCCTTTTCCGCCTCCTCCAGGGTCATGGCCGCCTCCCGGGCCAGGTTTCCCGTGCCGGGGCGCACCTTGCGCCTCAGGAGCCCGGGGTGGTCGGGGAGCTCCCCCTTGACCCCCACGTCCAGGACGTAGACCCGGCAGTCCGCCACCGCCGCCAATTGGTTGATGGCCGCCCCGCCCCGGAGGAAGTTCAGGACCATCTGGCGGGTGACCTCCTGGGGGTAGGCGGAGACCCCCTCCGCCACCACCCCGTGGTCGGCGGCGGCCACCACCACCGCCCCGGGCCCCAGCTCCGGCTGGACCCTTCCCTGGAGGGCGGCCAGCCTAAGGGCCACCCCCTCCAGCCGGCCCAGGGAGCGGGGAGGCTTGGTGAGGCGCTCCAAGCGCATTTGGGCTGCGTGCAGGATTTCGTGGTTCATACGCCCCAACTTTAGGCGACGGCCACCCTTGACAGCAAGACCCCACGGAAGCACAATGGGCTCAGGCCCTCAGGCAAGGGCCCATGCGGCCGGGGTGCCCTAGGACCCGGATGTCCTGGGGCGCAAAAGGGGGAAGACCGGTGAAAGTCCGGCGCTGTGCCGCAACGGTAACCGGCCCAACCCACGACCTGCCCACTAGGCCGGAAGCCCGAATACCCGCCCCGGTGCGCGCCTCACCTGCCCCCGAGCAGGGGTGAAAGGAGGCGGAGATGCGTGAAACAGCATTTTCCCGGCATAGGACCCTTTGCTCCCGTTGCCAAGGGAGTACCCCATGAGCGGCCTCGAGCTCTTGGCCGTGGCCTTGGGGATGCGCCACGGGGTGGACCCTGACCACCTGGCGGCCATAGACGGCGTTTCCCGCCTGCGCCCCTCACCTTGGAACGGGGTCCTCTTCGCCTTGGGGCACGGGGCTGTGGTCACCCTTTTGGCCTTTCCCGCAGCCACTCTCCTAGCCCAGGTGGACCTAGAAGCCCTGCACCTTTCCGTTTGGCTCCTCCTCCTGGTGGCGGGCGTGAACCTCTACCGGCTCCTACGCCCACGGGAGGAAGTTCCGGCGAGACTCCCCATCCCCAACCCTCTCCTTTTGGGCCTCCTCTTCGGCCTGGGCTTCGAGACGGCCAGCCAGCTTTCCGCTCTGGCCTTGACAGCGGAGCTCTCCCCCTTGCGGCTCGGGCTCTTTTTCACCTTGGGCATGCTCCTAGTGGACGGGGTGGACGGCCTCCTGGCGAGCCGCCTGCAGAACCTGGCCCAAAACTCCTCCAAGGCCCAGCGGGCTAGCCGCTTTCTAGGCTGGGCTGTGGTGGCCTTAGCCTTGGGCCTGGTGCTGGCCGAGGTGGGGGGTGTGGATCTCGAGGCCCTAAGCCTTCCCCTAGGCTTAGGACTTTTCGCCCTTCTGGTTTCCCTGCGCCTTTACGCCCTGCGCCCAGCATGAGCCACCCTTACCCACCCCCTAGGGACAAACGGGGAAGCCGCATCGGCTTCACCACGGGGGCCAATGCCGCTGCAGCAGCCAAAGCAGCCGCCTTAGCCCTTCTAGGAGAACCGCCCCGGGAGGTGGACATCTGGCTTCCCGCAGGCTGGCGGCAGCGCTTCGTCGTCTCCCGGCTGGAGCCGAGGAAAGAGGGCTTCCTGGCCGGGCTCATCAAGGACGCGGGGGACGACCCAGACGTAACCCACGGGGCGGAGATCCAGGCCTACGTTACCTTTGCCAGCGCCGACACCCTGGAGGGAGGGGAGGGTGTAGGGGTGGTGACCAAACCGGGCTTAGGGGTGCCGGTGGGCGAGCCTGCCATCAACCCCGTGCCCCGGCGGATGATCTGGCAGGCGGTGCGGGAGGTAACGGACCGCCCCTTGCGGGTAGTCATCGCCATTCCCGGAGGGGAGGAGCTGGCCCGAAAGACCCTGAACCCCAGGCTAGGGATCCTAGGGGGGCTTTCCGTCCTGGGAACCACCGGGGTGGTAAAGCCCTACTCCACCAGCGCCTTCCGCATGAGCGTGGTCCAAGCGGTGGGGGTCGCCCGGGCCAACGGGCTTCTGGAGATTGCCGCCACCACCGGGGGGAGGAGTGAGCGCTTTGCCATGCGCCTCCTCCCCCACCTTCCGGAGATGGCTTTCATTGAGATGGGGGACTTCGTAGGGGATGTGCTCAAAGCGGCCAAGAAGGTGGGGATCGAGGTGGTGCGTGTGGTGGGAATGATCGGGAAAGTATCCAAGATGGCCGACGGCAAGACCATGACTCACGCCGCGGGGAGCGAGGTCAACCTCCCCCTCCTCCTCCGCCTGCTAAGGGAGGCGGGGGCTGGTAGCAGGGCTCTCAAGGAGGCTGAGGGCGCGGCCACCGCTCGCCGTTTTTTGGAAATTGCTCTGGAGGAGGGGCTCGATGGGTTCTTCCTCAACCTCACACGCCTGGCCCAGGAGCGGTTGCAGGCCTACATCGGTCCCAGGCCTTTGGTGAGCGTGGCCCTCACGGACTTCGAGGAGGGGCGGTGCCTCGCCGCCTGGCCCGATCGGGAGGTTTACCGTGGATGAGCTTGTCCGGAAACGGCAAAACCCCGCTCACCAGCTCACCCCTAAGGGGCGGGCCATCGAAGAGGAAAGCTTCCGCATTGTGGACGAGGAGGCCGGCCCCCATGGGTTCTCCCCCTGGGAGTGGCCCATCGTTAGGCGGATGATCCACGCCACCGCAGACTTCGAGTACAAGGACCTCACCCGCTTCCGCCCGGGAGCTGTGGAGGCGGGCCTGGAGGCCCTGAAGGGAGGGGCGAGGATCCTGGTGGATGCCCGCATGATTGCCTGCGGCCTCAACCCTGAAAGGCTACGCATCTTTGGCAACGAGGTGGTGGAGCTTCTCTCCCACCCCGAGGTGGTGGCCCGCGCCCAGACCACAGGAGGCACCCGGGCCGAGACCGCCGTGGCCTACGCAGAGGAGAAGGGCCTCCTGCAAGGGGCCATCGTGGGGGTGGGCAACGCCCCTACCTTCCTCCTGGCCCTGGTGGAAGCCATCCGCCGGGGGGCTAGGCCCGCCCTGGTCCTGGGGATGCCCGTGGGGTTCGTGAACGTGGCCGAGGCCAAACGGGCTCTCATGGAAGCCCCGGTGCCCTGGATCGTCACGGAGGGGCGCAAGGGTGGGTCCACCTTGGTGGTGGCTGCCCTCCACGCCCTAATCCGCCTGGCCGCGGACGGTGGGGTGGACACCTCCCGCACCCTGAGGGGAGGGTAGGATGGCCGGGGTCTACCTCATCGGCCTGGGGGCTCGGGGGCGGGAGGGCCTGAGCCTGGCCGCTTCCCGCAGGGTGGCCGAGGCTGAGGTGCTGGTGGGGGGAAGGCGGCACCTGGCGGCTTTTCCTGAGCATCCTGGGGAGAAGATGCCCCTGGGGGATTTGGAAGCCGCCTTGGACCTGGCGGCCAAGCGGGTGGCCGAGGGGAAGCGGGTGGCCTTCCTGGCCTCGGGGGATCCCCTTTTCTTCGGCATGGGCCGGAAGGTCCTGGCCCGGTTTCCCGAGGCAGAGATATACCCCGCCCCCACGGCTTTCCAGGAGGCCTTTGCCCGGCTGAGGCTTCCCTGGGACGAGGCCCGCTTTTTTTCCGTGCACGGAAGGCCCCTGGCGGGAGTCCTCCTGGAGGCAAGCCTTTCCCGCCTCAGCGTGGTCTACACCGATCCGGAGAACACCCCAGCCCGGGTGGCCGAAGCCCTCCTGGCCATGGGGGCCCGGGGCTTCCGGGCCTACGTGGCCGAGCGGTTGGGGGAAGAGGGGGAGAGGGTGAGGGGTTTCGGGAGCCTGGAGGAGGTGGCGAAGGAGGCCTTTCAGGACCCCAATGTGCTCATCCTCGAGGCCAACGGACCCCTTCCTCCTCGGCTCGGTTTCTTCCGGGACGAGCTGTTCGAACAGCGGACCCCGAAGCGGGGCCTCATCACCAAGCGGGAAGTACGGCTCCTGGCCTTGGGCCTCCTGGCCCTTCCCCCGGACGGGATCCTTTGGGACATCGGAGCGGGAACGGGTAGCGTGGGGCTCGAGGCCGCCCGGATTGCCCCTTGGGGATGGATCTATGCGGTGGAGAAGAACCCGGAGTCCTGGCCTCATATTCTGGAAAACGCCCGCCGGTTCGGGGTCCACAACCTCACCCTAGTCCGGGGGGAGGCCCCTGGGGCCCTAAAGGGCCTGCCTGCCCCCCACGGGGTCTTCGTGGGGGGCAGCGGAGGGGAACTGCCCAGCATCCTGGAGGAAAGCCTCCTGGCCCTAAGGCCCGGAGGCCGCCTGGTGGTGGCCGCCCTTACCCTGGAAAACCTCTCCACCGCCTACGGTTTCCTGCGGGGCACAGGGCTTCCCCTGGAGGGCATCCAAGTGCAGGCGAACCGCTTGGTGCCCACAGGCCCCTACTTCCGGCTGGAGGCGCAGAACCCCACCCTGCTGCTGGCGGTGACCAAGGAGGGAGGATGAGGCTTTACCTAATCGGCGTAGGCCCAGGGGATCCAGAGCTCCTCACCCTCAAGGCGGTCCGGCTCCTCCGGGAACTCCCCGTGCTCTTCTACCCCCTGGAGGAGGGACGGGAACCCTTGGCCCTGAACATCGCCCGGCCCCACATCCCCCAGGGGAAGCCCCTCCTGCCGGTACCCCTCTTCACCGGGGGGGATCGGGAACGGGCAGAGGTGGCCCGACGGGAAGCGGCCAGGCGCATTAGGGAAGCCCTGGCCTGGTACAGGGAAGGAGGGTACCTGGTCCTGGGGGACAGCCTTCTCTACGCCTCCCCCTTCCATCTCCTTCCCCTCCTGGAGGGGATCAGGGTGGAGGTGGTGCCTGGGATCAGCGCCCACCAGCTGGCTGCGGCCCGGCTGAGCCGTCCCCTAGCCATGGGGGAGGAGGGGTTCGCAGTCCTTTCGGGATTGAAGCCCCCCGAGGACCCTGAGGGCTTGGCCCGTTTCCGTACACTCCTCTTCTACAAGGCCAAGCGGGCCAAGGAGATCGCCGCACTCTTTCCCAATCGGGAGGCCCATGTGTTCCGGAGGCTGGCCATGCCCGGGGAAAGGCAACTTTCCCCAGAGGAGGTGGAGGGATGGGACTACTGGACCCTGCTCCTGGTGCGCTGAAGGTTTACGTGGTGGGAGGTGGTCCGGGGGATCCCGAGCTTCTCACCGTGCGGGGAGCAAGGCTTCTTGCCCAGGCCCGCTTCGTCCTCTACACGGGAAGCCTGTTCCCAGAGGAGACCCTGCGGGGGCTGGCCCCCCAGGCGGAGCTCGTGGACTCCAAGGGGATGGTCCTCGAGAGCATCGTGGAGCGCCTTCACTACGAGGCGGAAAGGGGAGGGGTGGTGGTGCGCCTCCACTCGGGGGATCCCAGCCTCTACGGCACCCTCCTAGAGGAACGGGAGGCCCTTGAGGCCCTAGGGGTAAGGGTGGAGGTGGTCCCAGGGGTGACGGCGGCTTTTGCCCTGGCTGCCCGGGCAGGAGTAGCTCTCACCGCCCCCGGGGTGGCCCAAGCGGTGGCCTTTGCCCGGCTTGGGGTGCGCACCCCGGTACCCGAAGGGCAGTCTCCAGGGGCCCTGGCACGGCGGGGCCTGACCTTGGCTCTCTACCTCTCGGGGATGCATCCCAAGACCCTGGCCCGGGAGCTCTTGGAGGCAGGTCTACCCGAGGACACCCCGGTCCTCTTCGGCCACAGGGTGGGGCAAGCGGGTGAAGAGGTGGGCTGGAGCGATCTCTCGGGCCTGGGAACCCTTCCTCCCCGGGACACCACCGTCTACCTGGTGGGGGAGGCCCTGAAGGCTCGAGGGGTGCGGAGCCGGCTTTACGCCCCTGGCTTCCGGCACCGATTCCGCAGGAGGTGAGGCATGGGCGAGCTTTACCTGGTGGGCATGGGGCCCGGGAACCTGGGAGGGCTCACCCTCCGGGGCCGGGAGGTCCTGGCTATGGCCGAGGTGGTCATCGGCTACAGCACGTACATTCGGCTCCTGGAGGGGATGGGGCTCCTGGCGGGCAAGGAGGTGGTGCGCAAGGGGATGACGGAGGAACTGGACCGGGCAGAGGAGGCCTTGGGAAGGGCCTTGGGGCACAGCCGGGTGGCCTTGGTCTCAGGGGGGGACCCTGGGGTGTACGGCATGGCCGCTCCGGTACTGGAACTTCTAGAGGAACGGGGCTTCCGCCGGGCAGACGAGGGGGTGGGCCTTCCTGGGCGGTTCCTCCTGGGGGAGAAGGAGGTGCGCCTGGAGGTGGTTCCCGGGGTCACCGCGGCCAATGCGGTAGCCAGCCTTTTGGGGAGCCCCTTAGCCCACGACACCTGTCTCTTGAGCCTATCGGACCTCCTTACCCCCTGGCCCCTCATCGAGCGCCGCCTACACGCGGCGGGAATGGGGGACTTCGTGGTGGTCCTCTACAACCCCCAGTCCAAGCGCCGGACCTGGCAACTCAGGCGCAGCGCAGAGATCCTCCTGGGCTACCGGCCCCCCAACACCCCCGCCGCCCTGGTGAAAAGCGCCTACCGGGAACGGCAGGAGGTGCACCTCACCACCTTGGAGGGCCTCCTGGAAGCGGAGGTGGGGATGCTGACCACGGTGGTGGTAGGCAATGCCCAAAGCCGCCTCTACGAGGGCCTCTTCATCACCCCGCGGGGCTATGCCCTCAAGTACGACCTGGAAACGGGGGAGGCCCTGCCGGGAGAGGTTCCCGGCATGGCCTTGCGGAGGGGAAATGGCTGAGCAGGGTCCCTTGCGCCCCGAACGGGTAGCGGTTTACACCTTGACCCTACCCGGCCTGAAAGTGGCCCAGCGGGTGGCGGAAGCCTTGCCGGGAAGCACCCTTTACCTGGCCGCCAAGTACAGGCACCTGGCCCCCAGCGCCGTGCCCGTGGAAGAGCCCCTTAGGGACCTTTTGGGCCGCACATGGAGCCTCCACGACGGGCACATCTTCGTCATGGCCGCAGGGATCGTCCTCCGGGCCATCGCCCCCCTGGTCCTGGACAAACGGGTGGACCCTGCGGTGTTGGTGGTGGACCTCAAGGGCCGCTACTTCGTTCCCCTCTTGGCAGGGCATCTAGGAGGGGCGAACCCCCTAGCCCGCTACCTGGCGGCGGCCTTAGGGGGAGAAGCGGTCCTCACCACGGGAACCGACAGCGTGGGCGCGCCAGCCCCGGATCTCCTAGCCAAAGCCTTGGGGGCCTGGGTGCCTGACTGGAAGCCCCTGAAGGAGGTCTCTGCTCTCCTGGTGGACGGGAGGCCCGTGGGCTTCTACTCCGACTGTGCCCACCTGGGCCCCCTTGCCCGCTACCCCATGGTCCGTCTCCTGGAGGCGCCGCCCTGGGAGGAAAGCCCTTTGGGGGTAGAGGGGCTCGTCCTCTTCACCGTCCGTCGGCCCCCGCCCTTACCCTTCCCCACCTTCCTGGCCCATCCTCGGTGCCTGGTCCTGGGAATCGGATGCAACCGGAACACCCCCACGGAGGAGATCCGGCGGGAGGTCTGGGGCTTCCTGGAGGAGGAGGGCTTCGCCCGGGAAAGCCTCCTCAAGCTGGCCACCGCCGAGCTCAAGCGGGACGAGGTGGGGCTTTTGGCCTTCGCGGAGGAGGCTGGGCTTCCCCTGGCCTTCCACTCCCGGGAAACGCTGAACGCTCAGCCCATCCCCAACCCTTCAGAGGCCGTTTTCCGGCACACGGGGCTTTGGGGGGTAGCGGAAGCTGCCGTTTTGGCGGAAGGGGCCAGGCTTTTGGTGGAAAAGCGGAAGCGGGGCAACCTCACCCTGGCCTTGGGGGTGCTCCCCCTGGCCCTTCCCGAGGAGGCCCTGCCGTGAAGGCCCTCCTGGTAGCCCACGGCTCCCCGGACCCCCGGGCCAAAGCCCTGGCCCGGGTCCTGCAAAAGGGGCTTGCACGGCGGCTGGGGACAGAGGTCCACCTGGGGTTCATCGAACACGACCGGCCCACCCTTCTCGAGGCCGCCAGGAACCTTGGAGCCGAGGGAGGCGGGGTGGTCCTCCCCCTCCTTCTCCTAGGGGGCGGGCACCTGAAAGCCGACCTTCCCCTGGCCCTGGAGGTAGCACGAAGGGAACACCCCGGGGCCCGCTTCCTCCTGGCCCGGGCCCTGGGGCTCCACCCCGCCCTGGTGGCCCTCTGGGCGGAGAGGCTGAGGCGGCGGGGTGCCACCGGGGAAGACGGGGCGGTACTGGTCCTCCGAGGGGGTACGGACCCAGGGGCCAACGCGGAAGGAGCAGCCCTGGCCCGGCTCATCGAGGAAAAGGCCGGCCTCCCCGTACTCCCCGCCTACGCCAGCCGGGCCCGGCCCACCCCCGCCGAGGCCTTGGCCCGCCTGGCCGCCTACCGACCCCGGAGGGCCTTCCTCCTCCCCCACCTCTTCTTCCGGGGGGTGGTGGAGGGGCGAGTGGCGGCGCGGGCCCACCGCTTTCCTGTGGAACTCCTGCCTCCCCTTATGGGCCACCCGGGGGTTGTGGAGGCCCTTTCGGACCGGTACCGGGAGGCCCTGGAGGGAGGGTACGCCCCCTGCGACACCTGCCGCTACCGCTTCCCCATAGGCCGCTTCGCCCCCCGGCGGGAAGCCCAGATCGCGGGGCTCCGGGCCCTGCGCCACGCCCTCTTCGCCCCAGGCCGCCACCCCCACGGCCCCTTCACCCACCTCCTCCTCTGCACAGGGGAGAGTTGCCGGGAAGGAGGCGCTCTAGATCTCCTGCGGGAGTTGGAAAGCATTACCATGGATCTACGTCAAAGAGGCTACCTACAGCTCACCCCCACTCCCTGCTTGGGCCGTTGCGGCCGGGGACCCGTCCTCATCGCCTACCCCGAAGGGGTGGTCTACGGGGGGCTAGCCCCCCCTGACCTCCTCCCTCTCCGGCGGGCGCATCTGGAGGGAGGCGAGATCTATGCGCCAAAGCTCTTGGAGGTGATCTAAATGGCATGCCACGAGCTCTCGGCCCTGAAGGTTGCCCTGGGGGAGATACTGGAGAAGGAACCCCACGATTTGGAGCACGAGCGCCAGGAGCTGGCCCCTATCCTGGCGGGGCGCCCGGAACTCCGGGTCCTTCTGGAGGCGAAAACCCTGCCCGGGATGCGCCGGGGTCTAGAAGCGGCCTTGGCACATTTGGAGGCCAACGATCCCGGGGACGACCCCTACCACCGAGGCCTCCTTCTGGCCACCGAAGGCGCCCTCCTCCGGCTTCGAAGCCTGGAAGCAGAGCTGGAGCGGTTCTTCCAGGACCTGGACCTCCTCCACGAGAGGCTCCACCGGCTCTTCCCCAGGAGGCGAGGATGAAGCCTTTCCGCCGGCACATCTTCGTCTGCACCGGGCCCCGGTGCACCCCCGAGGGGAAGGCGGCGGAGGCCCTTTTCCGAAGGCTCGGGGAGCTGTTGCAAGCGGAAGGGCTCCTGGAGGGGGAGGAGAGGGTGAAGCGCACCCGGGCCCACTGCTTCGCCTACTGCCGGGAGGGCCCCCTCCTGGTGGTCTATCCCGACGGGATTTGGTACAAGGAGGTTTCCGAGGAAAGGCTGCAGAGGATTGTGCGGGAGCACCTCAAGGAGGGGAGGTCCGTAGAGCCATGGGTGTTCCATCGGGTCTGAGTCGGGGCCCCAAGGCTAAGCATCCGCACGCAAAGGTTGCCCCACCGGTCAAAGCCAAAGCGGCGTGCTCATGGCCTCTTTGGGGCCCCCGTCGTGGCGCAAGCCACGACGGGGTACTTAGCCCCCTAAAGGCCGAGGGCAGGCCCCTTACCCCTAGGGGGTGAGCAACCGCCGTGGACCGCCCCTTGGGCAAGGTCTACTTGGTGGGAGCGGGGTTCGGGGGCCCAAAGCACCTGACCCTGAGGGCCCTCGAGGTTCTCCAGGAGGCGGAGGTGGTTCTCCACGACCACCTGGTCCACCCCGAGGTCCTGGCCCTGGCTCGAGGAAAACTGGTGTCCGTGGGCAAGAAGGGGTACGGCCAGCAAACGGAGCAGGCGACCATCCTGGACTTGCTCCATCGCTTGGCCCGAGAGGGGCGCACGGTGGCCCGGCTCAAGGGAGGAGATCCCATGGTCTTCGGCCGGGGCGGGGAGGAGGTGCTCTTTCTGCGGCGAGCAGGCATCCCCTACGAGGTTGTACCGGGGGTGACTAGCGCAGTAGGGGCCCTTTCCGCCCTAGGCCTTCCCCTCACCTATAGGGGCCTGGCCCGCAGCTTTGCCGTGGCCACCGGACACGACCCCACCCTGCCCCTGCCCCAGGCGGACACCCTGGTCCTCCTCATGCCCCTCCACACCCTGGCAGACCTCAAGAAAAGGCTCCTGGAACGCTTTCCTCCAGAGACCCCCTTGGCCCTCCTAGCCCGGGTGGGCTGGCCTGGGGAGGAGGTGCGCCTAGGCCGGCTGGTGGATCTCCCGGACCTGGCAGAGGGCCTTCCCTCCCCCGCCCTACTGGTGGTGGGGGAGGTGGTGGAGCTTTATGGAGAGCTCCTCGGCCAGGGATATCCCAAAGGCTCCGACCGCACGGCGGGAGAGGCCCCGTGATACTTGCGCCTCTACACTAAAAAGGCCATGGAGCTTTGGCTGGTGCGCCACGGGGAGACCCTTTGGAACCGGGAGGGGAGGCTTCTGGGCTGGACCGACCTCCCCCTCACCCCCCTGGGGAAGGCCCAGGCCCGGGCCCTGAAGGGAAATCTCCCCCCTCTACCCACCTACAGTTCCGACCTAAAGCGGGCCCTGCAAACTGCGCTTCTGGCAGGTCTCCAGCCTGTACCCACCCAAGCGCTAAGGGAAATCCACTTCGGGGTTTTGGAGGGTGCCCTGTGGGAAGAGCTCGAACCCCAGTACAAGGAGGCCCTCCTCCGCTTCCAAGGCTTCCATCCCCCCGGAGGGGAGGCCCTCGAGGCCTTCCAGGAACGGGT